>DATMBC010000031.1 GCA_035559435.1 bacterium | reverse complement strand
CCGCTGCCACTACAGCGCGGTGCAGAACTGGAACAGCCGGACCGTCTCCTACCTGACCTCGCGCGCCCGCCTGGATCAGGACGCCCGTCTCGACACCGTCTTCACCACCGTCGGCGGCGCCAAGGTGAAAGTCGACGCCGGCGCGATTCTGGCCGGCAAGGGCGCCGAAAGCAACATGTACGGGCTGGCAATCGGCGATCGGGCGCAGCATTTCGATCACCACACCGTGCATTTGCATGAATCCGGCCACACGCGCAGCGATCTGCATTTCAAGGTCGCCCTGCGCGACCGGGCCAACTCGGTCTACACCGGGCTGATCCGCATCGACGAGCGCGCCGACTACTGCGAGGCCTACCAGGAGAATCGCAACCTGGTGCTCTCGCCCGAGGCCAAGGCCGAGTCGATTCCGGAACTGGAGATCATGAACAACGAGGTGCGCTGCACCCACGGCGCCACCGTCGGCAAAATCGATCCGCAGGAAATCTTCTATCTCATGTCGCGCGGCATCGGCAAGGACGATGCCGTCCACCTGATCGTGGCCGGCTTCGTCGCGCCGATTCTCGACCAGGTTCCGCCGGTCATGCGCGACCGCATCGAGAACATCGTCCTCGCGCGCCTCGAAGGGCGGGAACAACATGGATAACTACATCACGGTCGGTAAGCTCTCCGAGGTGCCGTCGGGGCGGGCGAAAGTGGTCACCGTCAACGGCCGGCGTCTCGCGTTGTGCAACGTGGACGGCACGATCCATGTCATCGATGACCGTTGCACGCACGATGACGGCCCGCTCGGGGAGGGAACGCTGCACGGCCACGCGATTGAATGCCCGCGTCATGGCGCCCGCTTCGATGTCCGCACCGGCGCGGTGCTGCGTATGCCGGCCGCGTTTCCGGTGAAGGCGTACAAGTCTCGTGTCGAGGGCGACGAGATCCAGGTGGAACTCTAGGGGGAGACCGATGAATCCCGCGATCAGCACTCAAGCGACCGTCGCCGCGGATCGGTCCGCGCCGCTGGACAGCGCGCGGATTCGCGCCGACTTTCCGATCACGTCGCGCGAGATCCACGGCAGCCCGCTGGTCTATCTCGACAGCGCCGCCACGTCGCAGAAACCGCAGGCGGTCATCGACGCGCTGGTCAACTTTTACCGCTTCACCAACGCCAACGTCCACCGTGGCGTCTATGCCCTCTCGGCGCAGGCGACCGACCTCTACGAGGGCGCCCGGGCCCAGACCGCCCGGTTCATCAATGCCGAGTCCGCCGACGAGATCATCTTCACCCGCAACGCCACCGAATCGATCAACCTGGTGGCGCAATCCTGGGGCGCGGCCAATCTCAAGGCCGGCGATGAGATTCTGCTGTCGGAGATGGAACACCACAGCAATCTGGTGCCGTGGTTTCTCCTCGCCAGGCGCACCGGGGCGGTGATTCGCTATCTGCCGATCCGTCCCGATGGCACTCTGGCGATGGAACAGTGGGAGGAACGCTTCACCGTGCGCACCCGCCTGGTGGCGGTCACGCACACCTCGAATGTCCTGGGCACGATCAACCCGGTGGCCGACATCGCCGCGCGCGCGCGCCGCGCCGGCGCGGTGGTCGTCATCGACGCCGCCCAGGGCGCGCCGCACTGCCCGATCGACGTGCAGGCGCTCGACGTCGACTTCCTCGCGCTCTCGTCGCACAAGATGCTCGGCCCGACCGGGGTCGGCGTTCTCTACGGACGCCGCGCGCTGCTGGAAAGGATGGAGCCGGTGCTCGGCGGCGGCGACATGATCCGCTCGGTGACATTTACCGGCGCAACCTGGAACGAATTGCCGTGGAAATTCGAGGCGGGCACACCGAACATCGCCGATGTCATCGGTTTCGGCGCGGCGCTCGATTATCTGACCGCGCTCGGCATGGACAATGTCCGGCGGCATGAAATCGATTTGACCGGCTACGCGCTCGAGCAGATGCGCCGCATCGAGGGCCTCGAAATCTATGGCCCGGCCGATCCGCAGCTACGCGCCGGCGTGATCGCCTTCAACGATCCGGAAATCCACCCGCACGATCTGGCGACGATTCTCGACCGTCGTGGCATCGCCATCCGCGCCGGCCATCATTGCGCTCAACCACTGCTGGAGCGGCTGGGACAGACCGCCACCGCCCGCGCCAGCTTCTATATCTACAACACGCGCGCGGATGTCGATGCGCTCGTGACCGGAATTCTGGCGGCGCGCAAGTTTATGGGACGGGGTTAGAGCCCCCGTCGCCGACGACGGATACATCTCATGTCGGATCCGATCCACCGTGACGATGTCGAGCTGGGGTCGCTTTACCGCGATACCGTCCTCGACCATTTCCGTTCCCCGCGCGGCCGTCATCCGCTCGATCGCGTCGATCTGTCGCGTCAGGGGCACAACCCCGTCTGCGGCGACCGGCTCACCTTGTCGCTGAAGTTGCAGGGCGACACGATTGAAGACGTCGCCGTCGAGACCAAGGGGTGCGCCATCTCGGTTGCCTCGGGGTCGATGCTGGCCGAACTGGTTCCGGGGCTGACGAAGGACCAGGCGCGGCATCTGGCGGAATCGTTTCGCGCCATGATGCACGGCGGCCCGGCGCCCAAAGATGTCGACATCGGCGACCTCGACGCGCTCGAAGGGGTCAAAAACTTCCCCGTGCGCGTCAAGTGCGCCCTGCTGGCCTGGATGACGTTGCTGGACGCGCTTTCCGGCGCCGCCGACTCGAAGGGCGTCACGGTCACCGAGGATTGAGATGGAACGATCGGCCTGATAGGGATGTGAGATGATATGCTGATCACACAAGACATCGTGATGGAAGCGCTCAAAGAGGTCAAAGACCCGGAATTGCACCTGGGGATTGTCGACCTCGGCTTGGTGTATGGCGTGGATATCGAGGATGACGGCAAACATGTCGAGGTGCGGATGAGTCTGACCAGTCCCGGCTGTCCCTATGGGCCGCAGATGGTCAACGACGTCCGTTTCGCGGTCGCCAGTCTTCCGGGCGTTGAAACCGCCGATGTCCGCGTCGTCTGGGATCCGCCTTGGGACCCGCGCACCATGGCCTCCGATGAAATCAAAGATAAATTGGGAATTTGGTGACCCGACTGGGGGCTGATCTCATGGCGGTGCACAATCCGGCGGTTGGCGCCATACTGAGCGAAATCCACGGGCTTCTGCACGAAGCCCGCTCGAACGTGGAGATCGACCTGGAGCGCGGAAAAGCGCTGCTCCAGCAGGTCGCCGGCGCGGCCGCGGCGCATCAACAGGGCGCGCTGGAAGCCGACGAACTTGCGCGGTTGCTTGCCGAACTGGGCCAGAGCATCCAGCCGTCCATCGAAAAGGAACTGTCCATCGACAACCCCGAGGCCGCCGTGATCCAGATCCGCGGATTGCTCGATCGGTTACAGACGCTTTCGTAGCCCGGATGTGGCAACACGTCCCGTGAAGGAGGAAGAAGCCAATGGCGATGACGCCGCTTTACTCACCCCAGGACATTCAACGCATCCTGCAGGCCATGCGCGAGGAACTGACCTTTGTCGGGATCAGGGAATTGAAAACACCCGAAGAGGTTGACGAGGCGTTCGCAAAGACGGCCGGCACGATGCTTCTGGTGGTGAATTCGGTCTGCGGGTGCGCGGCGGGCAACGCTCGCCCTGGCGTGGCGCTGGCGCTGCAGAACAAAATCATTCCCGACCGGCTCTATACCGTCTTCGCCGGTCAGGATCCGGCGGCCACGGCCAAGGCCCGCGGTTACTTTCCGCAGGAGCCCCCGTCGTCGCCGTCGTTTTTTCTCTTCAAAGACGGCCGTTTGGTTTACAACATGCCGCGTCATATGATCGAGGGCCGCGACGCCCGCGCCGTCGCCGTTGACCTGATTGCCGCCTTCAACGCCCACTGCGCGTCCCAGGGGCCGTCGGTGCCACCCGAGGTGTTCGCCAAGTCTCCTTCGGTGCAAGTCTGCGGCTCGCAAATCCCCAGCGTGATTTGACCGCCAATGCCTTCAAGCAAGAGGCGCCGATGGACTTTATCGGCGCCTCTCTGCTTCACACTCGATTTGTGGGGCTCAGCGTTCGGGCAAGGTGGTGCCGTGCGTCACGTTCGACAGGGGCGCCCAATTGGGAACCTCGTCGCCGGTTTTGATGGCGAAGTAGTAGGTCGTGCCCGGCCGGAGATTCCGCACGTCCATCGTGATCACGTAACCGGCGTTGCGCGGCGGATCGACATCGGGCACACGCGTCGCGGTCGCCCACGATTGTTCGGTGATCGAGTCGGTGGCGTACCGCAGATCGTGTTCGATCGCGTTGCCGTAGTTGTTGTCATCGCCGACGCAGCGCCAGCGCAGCGTCAGCGCCGTCGCCGTGGCCGCCACCACCGCCAAATCGGTGATGCGCGCCGGCGGCAGCGTGTCCTCCAACCCCATGCCGCCGTTGGTGACCACCGCCACCGAATTCGACACCCTCGACCAGTTCGGAATCTCGTCGGCGGTCTTGATCGCGAAGTTGTAGAGACGGAACGACTCCAGCCCGGAGACGGTCATGGTCTGCACCGAACCGGCATCAGCCGGTTGCGGCTCGTTGAGCACATAACTGCTGCTGTTCCAGTTCGAGTCGGTGATCGCATAGTTGTTGAATCGAATATCGTAGGTCGTGGCGCGGCCGATGTCGCCGTCATCGCCGGGGGCCGTCCAAATCAGTTGCACCGAGGTGAGCGTGACCAGGCCCACGGTGAGGTCGGTGATGGTCGCCGGCGGCGTCGATTCGGCCGGCGCCGTGCGCGCAACCACCTCGCCGGCCAGCCCGGACCAGTTAATGATCTCGTCGCCGGCCCGGATGGCAAAATGGAACTGACGGTCGGGAATCAGTCCGGTCACCACCAGCGATTGCGTTGTGCCCGGCGTCGAAGGCGATGGTTCTCCGACCAGCCGCGCCGAAAACTGCCAGTCGACCTCGGAGGTGATCGGCAACACCGAGAAGCGCGCATCGTAGACCGACGCTTTCCCCGCCATTCCGTCGTCCCCCGGCGCGGTCCACGACAACGTGACCGTCGATGAGGATGTCGAGTCGACCGTCAAGTCAGCGATCGCCGCCGGTGGAATAGAGTCCGAGAATCCCGCCGTCACGCCGGTGCCGACATTCGACAACCCCGACCAATTGCCCGCTTCGTCGCCCGTACGGATTGCGAAGTAGTACCGGGTGGATGCCGCCAGTTTGTCCACCTGACAACCGGAGTAGACGCCCGACTCGAAAGGTGCGCCAATGTCGTTGTGCCGTGTCGCCCGATCCCAGTTGTCTTCGGTAATGGGCTCTTGCGAGTATCGCAGGTCGTAGTATGTCGCCTGGCCGATGGTGGAGTCGTCGCCGGGGGCGGTCCACGCTGCTGTCAGGGAGTTGCCGAGCGGACGCCCGACCACCAGATCCGTGACCGGCGACGGCGGAGTGGTATCGCCTGTCCCCCGTTCTTCATCACTGCAACCGGCTGTCAAAAGCCCGATTGCCACTCCCGCCGCCGCCAGCCACCGCCAAGTTCTCATCGCGTCCCTGCCGCTTTGCGCATTCCTCCGGTCCAAAGAGCGCACAATTCCTGCCGCAAGTCAATCGTCGCTCTGCGCTTGCAGGCCCCGAATCCACGACCCGCGTTCTCCATGCCCGACATTACAGCGCAGACAACTTCTCATTCCCGAATTCATTATAATTCCGACACCGGGGGATGCCTGCCCGGGGAGATGGCCGCCGCATGATTGTCGAGGATTACAATCCGGAATACTACGAAGCCCGGTTGGGGGGAACCACACCGCGGGTCTGCGAGGGGAAGTTCGTGCACATCGCCGGCCCGCAGGAGGAGTTCATTGTCCTGTCTCCCATCGAATTGACAGAATATCACGCGCACATCGTTCAGCGGTTCAGCCGCCGCCGCGCCGAGATGTCCAGTATCTCGCTGCCGTCGGGCGAGGAAGTCCGTTTCGGCACGCCCGGCTGGGCGGTGCGTGGCGGGGGACGTTTCCAGTGGGACCGGGCGACCCGCCGCCTCTGTCTGTGGGGCGCCTCCAAGGTCTATGGTCCCTTCGATGGCGATTACATCCGCGAGGCGTTGCGGCAATCGGCCGGATGGGACGATGTCGATGTGCAGATCGGAGAGCCGCGCTGATCGTGACGCAATCTGCTGGAATTCCCTGCGGTGCCTGCGGCGGTGTGGCCGATGATCCGGCCGGAGTGATCCCCTTCTACCTGAAATCGGGCGAAATCGATACGTCCCTGTGGCGCTGCCGCTTTTGCGGTACCTACACGCGCGACATCAACCTGGATGACCCGCGGCTGCGCGGGCATTTCGAGGTCGCCAGTTACACCGATCCGCAGGCGGAAGCCCGTCTGCGCGATTGCCGCGCCGGCTTTTTCGCCTATCTCCAGTCGCTGGCCGAGGCAGCCATCGGCCGCTCCCTCCATGGATTGCGTGTCCTGGATGTCGGCGCCGCCTACGGCCACCTCCTCGACCGGCTGCTCGCCGATGGCGCGCGAGGCGAAGGCGTCGAGATTGTGGAGACCCTGCGCGCGCGGATGACGGCGCGCGGGCTGGTTGTGCATGAGACCGTGCCCACGGCCGTCGCCGCCCCCTTCGATGTCATCTTTGCGATCGACAGTCTCTATTACTTTAACGATCCGCCGGCGGCGCTGGGTGCGATCCGGCGCATTATCAGTCCGGACGGCCGACTGATCATCCGGGTCACCAACCGGGTCTGGCTGCTCGACTGGTTGCGCGTGGCGGGAGTGGCGATCGGGCGCGATCGGTTCGGTGACGCCAAGTGCAACTTCAGTCCGGAGGGGATGGCGCTCCTGCTGCAAAAGGCGGGGTTTGAGCCGACGCGGCTGATCTGGCGGGAGAAGGGAAAACGCGGTCAGGGCCGGCTTCTGCGGTTGTACTACACGCTCTCGGCGTGGGCGAGCGAGTATCTGACATTGCCGGTCGCGCCGGGCATGATCTTGATCGCCCGCCCGCGGCCATAGCAGCGCCGCCGTTCACGGCGCCAGCATCTTCGCCAGTCGCCTCTGCATACGCCGCAGCTCGTCCAATTTGCCTTCCTGGCGTTTGCGCACCTCCTCATCGGCGGGATAGGTCAGTGCCCGGCCGCACTCCGACTGCGCTTCACGGTACCGCCCCGCGCCCCAGTGGCATTGCGCGCGATAGTAGGCGCACTCGATCAGGTTGAAATAATTTCCCGGTCCCTGCGCGCGGATGCGGGCCTCCAGGGAATCGAACGCGCTTTGTGCCCTGTCCCATTCATACATTGCCAGGAGCGCCCGTCCCTTGATCCACCAGGCGGTCTTGCCCTGCGAGTGTTCCTGCCGCAGTGTGTCCGCATGCGCGATCGCTTCGTTGTAGCGCTCGTCCTTGATCAAGGCGCCGGCCAGCGCGGCCCGCGCCGCCGCGCGCGCAAAGATGCCACAATGGGACGCCCGCGCCAGATGGTCCATCCCGCGACGGCGCGAGTCGGGCACCAGCGGCAGCCAGTTGATCCAGTCGGTTTTGACGGATTTCCAGTAGAGGTAGGTGCCCAGACCCAGCAGGGCATCGCAAAGGGTGCTGTCGATCCGCAATGCTTGCTGGAAGTGCTTCTTGGCGCGCAGACCCTGTTTGAGCGCGGAAAACCAGCCGCCCCAGCGCGACTCATGCACGGCCCGGTATCCCGCCGCTACCCCCAGGGCAAACTCCGTTTCGGCGTCGGCGCCACCCGACTTGATGAGCGCGTCCGACCGGCGTTCGGCTTCGGCGACCAGCGTCAGAAAGGATTCGCGTTCGTCGTTCGATTCGGCATCGATCATCCGCGCCTGAATGTTGCCAGCGCGAAAAAGCGGTCCCATCGGGGATTCCGGATACGCGTCCATGAGCCAGGCAAAAATTGAATCGGCCGACGCGAATCGATCGTTGGCCGACAGGTCGATGCCGGCCAGGGTGGCGGCGCGAATCGAGTCGACGGCGTAGAAGGAAACCGCGGTGCCCGCAGAGGCATCGGTGCTGATGCCAAAGGCCGCCGCGAGGAAAGCGATGAGGATGGCCAGGCGTCGCATCAATCTACCGGCGGCCCCGGTTCTTGACGGCAAAGGCGCGCCGCACGGCATCCTCGCCGCGCTGAAACGCGCGCGAGACACGCGGCGCCGGCAGCTCCGATCGTTGCGCGCGCGCCACCCAGCGCGCCATGAACCGGCCGTCGGTAATCTCGCGATACAACCGATCCATCTGCCGCCGCGTCGCGGTGGTGATGATCCGTGGACCGGCCTCATGCGCCCCGTAGGCGGCCGTCGGCGAGATCTGCGTCAGCATCCCCCGCAGGCCCTCGCTTTTGACCAGGTCCACAATCAGATCGAGTTGATAGACGCATTCGAGGTACGCGTGTTCCGGTTTCAGGCCATGACGGACAAGCGTGTCCACGCCGGCCTGCAGCAGCGCCGACAGTCCGCCGCAGAGCACCGCCTGCTCGCCGAACAGGTCGCCGACCGCCTCCTCGGCGAAGGTCGTCGCAATCGCGCCCGCCGGCAGACAGCCGATGCCCCGCGCCAGCGCCAGCGCGCGCGCGCGGGCCTTCCCGGAGGCATCGCGATGGACGGCGACAAAACAGGCGACGCCGTCATGCCGTGCGCGCAGCTCGCGCAACCGCTTTCCCGGGCCCAACGGCGCCACCAGCACAACATCGACCGTGGGCGGCGCGACAACCTCTCCGAAATGCACCGAGGAGGCATGGGCGAACACCAAAGTCTGCCCGGCGCGCAGATGCGGCGCAATCTCCCGATCAAAAATGCGCCCATGCAGGTGGTCCGGCGCCAGCATGAAGAGGATGTCGGAATGGGCCGTCCCCTCCGCGACAGTCGCGACCGGGAAACGATCGCGTCGCGCGCGTTGACGGCTGCGGCTGGACGGCGGCAGGGCAATCAGCGGCGCAAAGCCCGCGTCGCGCAGATTCAGGGCCTGGGCGCGTCCCTGCGAACCGAACCCGATGATGCAGATTTTCCGGCCCCGCAACGGAGCCAATGATGACTGGCGAACGACACGCATGGCCGCCTCCCGGACGCCGTCGATCATAGGACGCGGCGTGCGCCCAGACAAGGTGATTGTCGGCGGGGAGGGACCGGCCGATGCCGGAGGTTATTCGTAGCGCAGGGCTTCGATCGGATCCAGACGCGCCGCTTTGCGCGCCGGGTACAACCCGAAGAAGATGCCGACCAGGGCGGCAAAGGCGAACGAGACGAATACGGCTTCGGGCACGATCAGCGTGTTCCAGCCATAGAATCGCGACAGCACCATGGCCGCGCCCACGCCGACCCCGATGCCCACCGTGCCGCCAATCACCGACAGCGTGATCGATTCCATCAAGAACTGCAGCAGGATGTCCCGCCGGCGCGCGCCCATCGCCTTGCGCACGCCGATCTCACGCGTGCGCTCGGTGACCGACACCAGCATGATGTTCATGATGCCGATCCCGCCCACGATGAGGGAGACCAGCGCAATGGACGCCAGGAGCATGGTGAACGTGTTGGCCGTCTCCGCCTGCGCCGCGCCGACATCCGACATCGAGCGGATGTTGAAATCGTTCTCCTGCCCGGGCGCCAGGCGGTGCATGCGGCGCAGCGTCGTCTCGACCTCGAGGATGGCGCGTTCGATCAGCGACTCATCGCGGACCTTCAGCGTCAGCGACCCGAACGTGTCGCGGCCGAAGAGCCGGTTGAGCGCGGTCTCGATCGGAATCAGGATCATGTCGTCCTGGTTCATCCAGCCCTGGATGCCCTTCTCCTTGAGCACGCCCTTGACTTCAAAGCTCATGCCGTTGATCCGGATCGTCTTGCCGACCGGGTCGGTGTCCTCAAAGAGGTTGGTCGCGACTTCCTGCCCGATCACGCAGACACGTTCGCGGCGCTGGTTCTCGGCGTTGGTGAAGTAGCCGCCCTGGCTGGTCGCCGCGTTGCGCACCCACTCGTAATCGGGGATGGAACCGGTGACACGCGTATTCCAGTTCTTGTTCTCAAACTTCACCTGCGCAAACCCGGTCGCTTCGGGGATGACCGCCACCACCGAGGGGCATTCGGTACGGATCGCCTCGACATCCTTGTCGTCGAGCGTTTCGACCGAGCCGGCGCTGAGACGGATAAACCCCTGATGCGGCGCCCCCGGTCGGACAAACAGGAGCCCGGCGCCGAGCGCCTGGATACGTTGCTCGACGGCACGGCGCGCGCCCGAGCCCATCGCCACCATGGTGATCATCGCCGCCACACCGATGATGATGCCCAGCATCGTCAGCGTCGACCGCATCTTGTTGGCGCGCAGCGCCGTAAAGGCAACATTGATGCCTTCGCCGACCGAGATGTTCCCGCGTTTGCTCATCGGATGTGGTTGGATGCCCTTAGTTCGTCCGCCGCATGCCGGGGATTGCGGTGTTGTTGCGCATGCGTTCCATCATCTCGGCTCGCTGTTGCATCGCTCCCGACGAAAGCGAATAGACCACCGTATCGCCTTCGGCGACCCCTTCCAGAATCTGAATGTCGTCGACGTTCGACAGTCCGGTCTTGACCGGCACCCATTGATCAACGCCGTGGCGACGCACCTGCACCATCGGGATGCCGGTGGCGCGGCCGCTCTGTGTCCGGGTCATCGTGGTGCCGCCCGGCCCGCCCTGCATCATGACCATCTGTGTGCCGCCGCCTCCGGTCGACGGCCCACCCGCGCCGCGTTCGAATCGCCGATGCCCGCCCGCGGTGTCGCCGGGACCACGCGTGCCTTCGGCGCGCAACCCTGTGCGCGCTGTGTCTCCCGACGTCGGGGCCGGCGGCGTGCGGTATTCCACCGCGCGGACCGGAAGAAGAATCGCATCCTCGGCCTGATTGGTCACCACTTCCACGGTGGAGTTCATGCCCGATTTGAGCAATCCCTCGGCGTTGTCCACCAGCGAGGTGACTTCGAAGACCGTGACGTTCTGCTCAACCTTCGACTTCGGAGCGATGCGTTCCACGGTGCCGCGCAGCCGCTTGTCAGGGTAGGCGTCCGGAGTGATGAACGCCGGCATGCCGACGCTCACCTTGCCGATGTCGGTCTCATCGACCGACGCCACCACATACACCTGCTGCATGTTCGCCACCGTGCACAAGAGCGTCCCGCCGGTCACGGTCGTGGTGCCCGACGAGATGATCTGGCCGATTTCCACCGGACGCTCGATGATGATCCCGTCGATCGGTGAACGGATCTCGGTGTCGCGCAAGCGTTCTTCGGCGGTGGACAGCGCCGCCTTGGTACGCACCAGCGAGGAGTTGGCCTGCTCGTAGGCGAGCTTGGCGTTGTCCAATTCGCTTTCCGAGGCGAGCTTGTTTTCAAACAGTGTCTGCAGGCGCTTGAGTTCACGTTCGCGCTGTCGAACTGTGACCTCGGCCACGCTGTAGTCGGCCTGCGCCTGGTCGTAATCATTCTGCGCGGTGCGTCGGTCCAGGCGGGCAATCAGGTCGCCGCGACGGACCACATCGCCTTCCTCGATCGGCAGTTCGATGATTTCGCCGGAGGCCTTCGATTTGACTTCGACTTTTTCGATCGGGTCGATGCGCCCGGTTGCGGAGATCGAGACCACCATGTCGCCGCGGCGCGCCACCGCCGTGCGCTTGAAGATCTCATCGCCCGGCGCCGATTGCGACCGGGTGCTGTGCCACCAATAGGCCCCGCCGCAGATGATCAGAACTCCCAACACCCACCACAGTTTCCTCACAATTCCTCCATCCACCCTCGTCCGGTCCCCAATGCCGCCGCCCCCGCGCGGTCCCCGGATTATACACTCCTGACAGCCCGGATTCGACGGGTGTTAGCGCCAATTGTGACGCCGATCCCGGGGCGGGGGTGGCAAAAGGCCAGGGGGGACGCGCCGGAATCGCTAAATCACCTGGTCGCCCTGCACCAGCGTCATCGGATCATCGATCCGTAGCGGCTCGGCCGAGAGGAATCCCTGGCCGTACTTGACGCCGATACGCGCGCCGTTGGCCCGCGCCATGGTCTCCAGCGACCAGAGGTAATCCCGCGATTTCTTCGGATTGAGGAATTGCGAGCGGTGCGCCGACAACGCCTGCATCCAGCGCACAAACTGCGGCGTGATGTCGACCACAAACGACGGATTGACGCCCGACGGCAGAAAGTAGTGGTAGATCGCCCCGGTACGGTGGGCGGTGCCTTCGCCGCCCAATTTGATCAGAGCGGCGAGATTGGCGGCGTTCATGACGATGCGCCCGGTGGCCAGGTGGTCCGGATGCGACTGACGCCGTCCGGTGAACCCATCCCAATGCGGCGCGAAGATGATGCGCGGCTTGCAGCGACGAATCAGTCTGGCGACCGCCACCCGCTTGTCGTACGAGTCGAACAACTTCGTATCACCCCAATTGAAGCGTTTGACGATCTCCACGCCCATGATGCGGGCCGCCGCCTCCGCTTCGCGCTTGCGGATGGCGCGGGTGCCGCCGGTGCCCATCTCCCCCTCGGTCAGATACACGATGCCCACCCGGTGGCCGCGCTCGCGCAGGCGGATCAGCACCCCGCCGGTGCCCACTTCAACGTCATCGGGATGTGCGCCGAACGACAGGACATCGAATGTCGGATCCGCGGCCGACTCCCGCTTCGATCTCAGGTTTCGTTTGGTTGCCATGACTTCAAAGAATGCGGAGAACCGGACGGGGACAACCTCTGTTTAGACAGTGGGGTTGCATGTGTGTGGATGACTCCCCGGCGCTTGCCAACCACCACGGGGTGAGTAACTTTCCTTTGGACGGTCCTTGGTCTTCGTGTCGTTCCTGCCGATCTAATCAACGAGACGGCCATGCGATGGCCGTCGGCATGCGAAATCAGACTGGTTGCCCATGCGCCACACTCCGCAGAGCGAAGTTGTCTGTCAACCCAGCCCGCATCAGGGGAAGCCCGTCGGGAGGCGGACCACAATCGGGAGCAGAGTTGGCCACCGTATCCCTCTGTTGCTGAATGACTTACGGAACATCGTTTCGGGCGTCGTGTTTTTGCTGCTGACGGCTGGCGCCTTTGTGTCTTTGGTGTATGCGGTGGAAGTGCCACGCGGCGCGGTCATCGGCGCCGGAGGCACAGTCGGGGCGCAATCGGCCAACCGACAGGTCTCCGGTGTTTTGGGCCAGACCGCCTCTTCGCGCGCCACTTCACCCACTCATCAGGCGGCGCAGGGGTTTTGGAATACGGTCGCGCTCTGCGACTGCCCGCACATCGGCGATCTGGACACCAACGGAGTGCTGAGCGTCTCCGACGTGGTGGCCTTGGTCAACGCCGCCTTCCGAGGCGGCGCCATACCGCCCGGCGATCCCCTTTGCCCGCTGTTTTCCCGCGGCGATCTGACCTGCGATGGCGTCCTCAGCGTGATGGATGTTGTCACCATTGTGAACGCCACCTTCCGCAACAACGACACCCGCTGCAACCCCTGCCTGCGGTAGTTGACTGCCAGGCAAAAAAAAGACGCCGGATTCGGCGTCCTGCTGTCGCTGTCACGGCTCTTTAGTTCTGCATGCGCACCAGGCGGTAGTAGGCGGTCTTGGCGGGTTCGTAGTCGGGGGCCATTTCCAGCGAGCGCTTGTATTCGGCCACGGCCTTGTCGTACTGGTGCTTCTTCTCCCAGGCCCGGCCGAGATTGAAGTGCGCGTAATGGTGCTGGTCATACCGGCGCGCCCGCGCGGCGCGCCGCAGATAGGGAATGGCCGAATCGACGTCCCCTTTCTCCATCAGGTAGGCGCCGATGTCGTTGTAGGGGTTGCCGTAGTCGGGGTCCAGTGAGATGGCGATCTTGCAGAACTCGATTGCCTGGTCATACTCGCCGAGAAACGAGTGCGCCCACGCCAGGTGCGTGTAGGCCTCCGGTGTCGGGTACATCTGGATCGACTTGGTGTAGTAGTGCGCCGCGTCGTTGTAATACCCCATGTTCTGGAAGTCCTGCGCCATCACGAAAAACTTCTCGGCGTACTGCAGGCGTTTGCGGCGGGTCATCGACATGGCTTAAGCCCCCATGCAAGGGAGTCGCTCCAAGGATACGCAATCCTCATCGAATCTTCAACCGTCTCTCCAGGTTCATACTTCCGCTCAGGTCAAGCGAAAGGCCGAGTTCAGATACTCTTGCACGTCGGGCTGTGCGTCCGGATCGTACGTATCAGACATCACCCAAGGGCAGAAACTCCCGATCCAGTCGAACCCAATCTCGCTGACCACCGCACAGCGGTCCGGTGCGTCGGGGCTGCGATAGTCCAGTCGTGACACCACATAGGTCGGACCCGTGTGCAGAACGTGCATGTCCAGCTTGAAGTTCTGCACGCCTTGCGCATAGCCAGCATTGAAAAATTCCAGAGTCAGAATCTTCTGCTTGCTCTTCCAGGACGTCACTTTGTGAACGAGGATGGGGGAGAAATACGGCACTCCCTGCCGGTCCCCGTAACCGGGGATCATCTGCCAGGCGTACCAGCGTCGCGGGCAAATACTGAATTCGATGAGCCACCTCCTTGCGCACGAGGTTGTTGGTCGAATATTACAAGCTCAGGGCGTGACCTGAACCTCCATGAGATGGACGCAATCTTTGACCCGCGCCAAGCACGGCGAGTTAACCGTGCCACCCCTGATCAGGGCCCCAACTTTCCGGAAGTCGCGAAAACGGAGATTGACGAGTGGACTCCGCCGGGTAGTCCGGGCGCTGATGCCGAAAATACAGAAGGAGTTCCGCCCTCACCTCGGAACTCCTTCCACCCCACTTCGTCAGCGCCCCTTCACCGCTTATGAGCTGACTGGCCCCTCTCGGAGCCAAATGAACCCTAATCAAACCGTATGCCAAGTCTGACGTCGTGACACAACAATAATAATGTTCTGTGGTACAACGAGTTACAATACCGCGGCTGGTGACGACTGTTGTGCGGCACGGATCAATTCGTCGCAGCGTCTGCGCGGCAATGTGGATAAATTCGCTTTCTGTTCTGTAACACTTTGAATACCTGAGTGTTGTACCAAGCGCAGAGCCTGCGCCGCCGTGGCGCAGAACCGCGTTGTCAAAGCGCTTGTTTGCAAAGGGAGCGAGCGGTTATAAAGCACCGCGAGTTGCAAGACCGAATTTCTCTCGATCTGGAGGATGGATGTCAAAGCCGGTTTTTGTTTGTGAGGGAGCGCGAACGCCGTTCGGCGAGTTCGGTCAGTCGTTGAAGGATATCACCGCCATCGATCTCGGCGTGATCGCCGCCAAAGCGGCGATGCGCCGTGCCGGGATCACGCCGGAACAGGTCGACCATGTGGTCATGGGCAACGCCACCCAGACCTCAGCGGATGCGATCTATGGCGCACGGCATGTCGGTCTCAAGGCCGGCACCCCGGTCACCACGCCGGCGCTGACGGTCAATCGGATCTGCGGTTCCGGTCTGCAGGCCATTGTCACCGGCGCGCAGTTCATTCAACTTGACGAGGCCCAGGTGGTGCTGGCCGGCGGCATGGAGAACATGTCGCAGACGCCGCATGTCATCCGCGGCGCCCGCTGGGGATTGCCGCTTGGTCAGGCGCCGATGGAGGATGCGCTCTGGGTGGCGCTGACCGATCCGTTCTGCGGTCTCAATATGGCGCTGACCGCCGAGAAACTGGCCGAGCAGTACAACATCTCACGTCAGGAAGTCGATGCCTTCGCGTTGCGCTCGTTTGAAGCGGCGCAACACGCCAAGCAACAATGCTGGCTCTCCGCCGAGATCGAGCCGATCGAACTGCCCGCCAAAAAAGGGGAGACCCGTGTGCTCGATTACGATGAGCACATCCGCGAAACATCGCTGGAGAAACTGGCGAAACTGCGTCCGGTGTTCAAGAAGGACGGTGTGGTGACGGCCGGCAATGCCTCGGGCATCAACGACGGCGCCGCCGCGGTGGTGCTGGCCTCTGAAGAAGCGGTCAAACGGCATGACCTCAGGGTGATCGGGCGTCTTGTCGCCTATGCCATCGCCGGTGTGCCGCCGGAGATCATGGGGATCGGCCCGGTCGACGCGATCAAGCAGGCGCTGGCCAAAGCCAAACTCACGCTCGACGACATGGACCTGATTGAGATCAACGAGGCCTTCTCGCCACAGTATCTGGCGTGCGAGAAGGCGCTGGGGTTCCCGCGCGAGAAGGGCAACGTCAACGGCGGCGCCATTGCCATCGGCCACCCGCTGGGAGCCTCCGGCGCGCGGCTGGCATTGACATTGCTTTACGAACTGTGTCGACGCCAGGCGCGCTACGGTGTGGCGTCACTTTGTATCGGCGGCGGGCAGGGGATTGCCGCCGTTTTCGAGCGCGTGTCTTAGGATCGCGTGGCGCCGGTGTTGCGCCGGCAGGACATAGCCGATTTTGTCACGCCATGGGCGGGTCTGTCACCCGCCCTTTGTCGTTCGTTGCGTATATATCCTCCCGACCGGAGAGGATGACCGTCATGAACAGCGCTGTCGGACTGGACAAGATCTTCCGCCCCAAATCGATCGCCGTCATCGGCGCCACCAGCCGTCCCGGCACGATCGGCCGCGAGCTGGTACGCAATCTCATTTCCTATGACTTCAAAGGCCAGGTCTTTCCGGTCAATCCGAACGCCGATTACATCCACTCGGTCAAGTGTTTCCCGACCGTGCTCGATATTCCCGATCCGGTCGACATGGCGGTGATCGTGGTGCGCAAGGATCTGGTCATGCCCGCCATCGAGCAGTGCGGGCAGAAGGGCGTGGGCGGAGTGGTCGTCATCACCGCCGGTTTCAAGGAGCTGGGCGAAGCCGGCGCCGACGAGGAAAAGCAACTTCTGGAGCGCGTGTTCCACTACAACATGCGCATGATCGGCCCGAACTGCTTCGGCGTGATCAATACCGATCCGACGGTGGCGATGAACGCGACCTTTTCGCGCACCCAACCCATCCCGGGCCGCATCGGCTTCATGTCGCAGTCCGGCGCGCTCGGCGAGGCGATTCTCAACCACGCCCGCAAGCTCGGGCTGGGTTTCTCGATGTTCGCCTCCGTCGGCAACAAGGCCGACATCGCCGGCAACGCCCTGCTTAATTACTGGAAAGATGATCCGCGGACGCAGATCATCCTCCTGTACCTCGAAAGTTTCGGCGACGCGGAAACCTTCACCAAGATTGCCCGCGAAATCACCAAGACCAAGCCGATCATCGCGGTCAAATCCGGCAGGACCACCGCCGGCGCCCGGGCCACCATCTCGCACACCGGCGCCTTGGCCGGGCATGACATCGGCGTCGATGCCCTCTTTGAGCAGTGCGGTATCATCCGCGTGCACTCGATGGAGGAACTTTTCGATGTGGCCGAGGCCTTCGACCGTCAGCCGGTTCCGCATGGCAAACGCGTGGCCATCATCACCAACGCCGGCGGGCCGGGCATTCTGGCCACCGATGCGGCGGCGGGCCTCGGTCTGGATGTGGTGCCGCTGGCGCCCGAGACCGTGGCGCGATTGAAGTCGTTCCTGCCGGCGGCCGCCGCCACCAGCAATCCCGTCGATATGATCGCCTCCGCCACCGGCGATGACTACCGGCGCACGCTCGAGGCGGTCTTCGACGATCCCAATGTCGACGCGGTGATGTGCCTGTTCGTCCCGCCGATCATGATCGATGACATGTCCGTCGCGCGCGGCATCCTCGAGGCCAAACAGAAGTCGGCCAAGCCGCTGCTGTCCTGCTTTGTCGGCGCCCGCGATGGGACCGCCGCGGCCCTGCTTAAGGACTCCGGCATTCCGGTCTACACGTTCCCGGAAGAAATGGCCGCGGTCTACGATCGCATGTGTCGCTACGGGATCTACCGGGACCGACCGGTCCGCATCCCCGAGCCGGTCACCCAGCATGTGCTGGCGGCGCGACGGGAGTTGGAGGCCGCGGCGCGCAACGGCCGTACACAGATCCTCGGCCGTGACGCGCTGGAGTGCCTCGCCGGGTGCGGGATACCTGTCGCCGACTTGCACCCAATTGCCGATAAAGCCGCCCTGATGGCGACTGCGGCCAAAGTCGGTTACCCGATCGTGTTGAAGATTGACGCGTCCGATCTGGCCCACAAGACCGAGGTCGGCGGCGTCGTGGTGGACATCCGCAATGACGACGAAGCCGTGCGGCAGTTCGAGGCCCTGCAGGCCAGGGCGCGCCAGCATGGCCTGAAGGATGCCCGCATCGTGCTGCAGCCGATGGTCAAGGGCGGTGTCGAGATGGCATTAGGCATGGTGCGCGACCCAAAGTTCGGCCCGATGGTTATGTGTGGGCTGGGGGGTGTCTTTGTCGAGGTGGTAAAGGATATCGCTTTCCGACTGCCGCCGTTGTCACGTGAGGACGCCCGCGAGATGATCGCGCAACTGAAGGGGCAGAAACTCCTGACGGGATTCCGCGGAGCGCCGCCGGTCGATGTTGAACCCTTGGTCGATGCCATTGTGCGAGTGTCACAGCTGGTGAGCGAGGCGCCGCACATCCGCGAATTGGATATCAATCCGTTTGTCCTCTGTCCCGACCCCTCTCAGTCGCGGGCGATCGACGCCCGCATCGTCATCGGGCTGTAGTCTTCGCGCCGGAGACACGAAGGCCCCCCGGGATCCGGGGGGCCTTCGGGCATTTTAGGGGAGAACAACCATCCGTACTGCAATGTAGAGTTAGTGTGAAGACACTACCTGGGCCATAGAGGGCTGTTCTCCCGAGGGCTTTTTGCACGCGGGCCATACGGTCGATCCGTCGCCCGCGACTTTACTTCATCTCCATCCGTATCCCAATCAAGGCCGTCGTCCGGCCCGCCGTCAAGGGCGAATTCCAGAGCCTAGCAGAATGGCTGCGGGCCGCCGCGGAACACGTGATTGACCAGCAGGACCACGTCCACGATGCTGACCACGCCGTCGCAGTTCAGATCGGCAATCCCCGGCGGGCAGGGCTCTTGCGCCCCGCGAAACGCCACGTTGACCAGTCCCACCACATCCTGAACGTTATAAACCCCGTCTTTGTTCAAATCGCCCTTGAGGGTAAAGGGCACCGTGATCGAACCGTTCTGATACTTCAGCGCCGTCCGGTACAGCCACAGGTGGACCGTGGTGTCCGGGCCGGAGATCGTGGTGTCGGCATCGAGGATCGTGTAACTGGGAATGGTTCGCCCCTTGGGATTGGTCAGGAAGGTCTGGGGCGGATTGATATCCAGCAGAACCACCCGGTCGGACAGGGTGTCGGGAATGTTGCAGTTGACCTGGGCGATCACCTTGATCAGCACGCCGTTGGTAAACGGCAGAATCGGCAGCGGCGACTGGTCGAAGTCCACATCCGCGATGCCGGAGACCAGGATGTTGGTGCCGCCGAAGGTCCGCGCCTGAGCGTGGTCCCAGTTCTGGATCAGCGTGTTCTGGGTGGTCGACGGCACCACTTCGATGGTGCACTGCACCGTGTCCAGTTGTGTGCACGCCGAATCCAGGCACGGGTAGCAGGTGTCGATCACCGTCTGCGAGACAAACGCCATCAGATCGGGGTTGGAAAGCGTGATCGAGACCGTGAAGCCCTGGATCGAGTCGGAGAGATTTTGCAGGTAGAGCGAGACGGGCACGCTGGTGCCCGGAGTCCCGAGCGTATCGCCCACGTCAATCAGCGCCAGGGTGTCATAGGTGACTGATACGGTGTCGTAGTCGACAAAGCCCATCGCCGAATCGGTCGAGGAAAGCCAAGCCAACCCGACCACGAACACGAGCATCAATGCCGAGAGCGTCCGGAGAACGCGACCACGGATCATGGACCACTCCTTAACGTTGCGGGACACCCTTACGTGGACTCGGTCTAATGGCGACGCACCCAACCATCCGGGGCCATCAGGCTGACGTCCTCAAACGCCATGCCCAAAGGCCCCTGCAAAGCGGTCCCACGCCTTGCAGACCAGCGCCTATATACGTTTATCGAACTTTTTCGAACCGGCTCCAGCGCCGTAACATGGCGATTGGAAACCATTTAGTCCGACAAACCGCGCGCCGTGTTTCTTGGGTCGTCTCCTCTTAGAACGTTCGTCCAGCGGCCTTGCGCCGCCGAGTCAATCTGCGCAATCCCAACCGCGATGTTGTGTCTCGTGCAGACCGTTGCAGGTAAAGAAACCGTGTTACTAATGCGGGCGCGGCAGCGCCCACTCACTTGGCAATACTAACGCCTGAGCCCCCGATTGTCAAGGGGGCAATCCCGCCGCCTAATGACATGCGGCCGGATGCACCGTGGTCCCCTTGAGCCCCACCGTGCCGAAGAGCACCCCGCGGTGCGTCGACAGACGGGTCCCGGCGGCGTCAAATGCGAGATTCACCCCGCCGGAATCGGCGGGCGCATTCGCCGCCGGAGCGAGGATCTTGATCGGCATCCGCAGGAGCGCGCCGGAGGCTCCGGGCAAAAGCGGCGCCGGGTCCTCCTGGCTGAATAATTTGGCCACACCCATGATCTTGGCGCCATTCCCGCTGGTCGCCCGCGCTTCGACAAACTCCCACTTCGACAAGAGTCCCTTTGCCCGTTCCAGGGGAATCTGCGTGCTCGGGTCGGCGGGTTTCAGCAGGGCCGCCAGCGAATCGGTCGGCGCCGCCTTCGACGCGGGGACACCATGTTGAAATTCGACGAGGCCGGGGCGGTCCCATTGCAGGACCACTTCCAGCCCTTGGACTGTGTCCGTGGTCGAAGACAGCCAGAGTTCGATTGCCGACGGACAGCCGGTCGAATCCTTGATGACCCGCGCCTCCAGATTGGCGGCGCGTGTCGCGCCCTGCGGCGTCTGGGCCGGCACCGGCGCCGTCGTTCCCAACGCCAGAGCCGCCGCCACGATCCAAGTCGCCATTTTCATCGATTCTCTCCCCGTGTATGGTCCATTATACTCATTCTTCCGGACTCTGTCGCGGTGAATGTTGGCCTGGGAGCCGGAGCTTTGGACCTGGCACAGACCGGATTGCTCGCGGGAGGCGCGCACGACGTTGTCACACCCTCGGTGGCGGCTGATGATTTGATGGTCTTCCCCGATCCGGCCCGCTAACTTCCCCTGACCAAGGAGACCACTGTGGGATTCCTCGAAAAACTGGCAGCGCGGCGGCAGGCAACCGGAGCGCTTTTGTGTGTTGGCCTCGATCCCGATACCGCCAAACTGCCGGCGTCTTGCGCATCTTCGACGCAGCCGCTCTATGAGTTTTGCCGGCGGATTGTGCAGGCAACCGCGCCCTACGCCTGTGCCTTTAAGCCCAATCTCGCCTTCTTCGAGGCCTTCGGGTCCGCCGGGATTGCGCAACTGGAGCGGCTCCTGGCCGAGATTCCCGCCGAGATCCCGACGGTGCTCGATGGCAAGCGCGGCGACATCGGCAACACCTCGCGTCTGTATGCCCGATTTCTTTTCGAGCATCTGCGCGGCGACGCCGCCACGGTCAACCCATATCTGGGCCGCGACGCCCTCGAGCCGTTCTTCGAGTTTCCCGGATGTGTCCCGATTGTGCTGTGCCTGACCTCCAACCCCGGATCGGTCGATATACAGACAGTGACCTCAACCGAGACCAACGAGCGCATCTACCACCGTGTCATCCACCTCCTGGACCGGATGCCGGGCCCCTATGGCTTGGTGGTGGGAGCGCGTCACGCTTCGCTGATCGCCGATGTGCGCGCGCAGGCGCCCCATGCGCCGCTTCTGATTCCCGGCATCGGCGCTCAGGGCGGCGATCTGGCCGCCACGCTCTCCGCCGCCGCCGCCGATGGCGCGCCGGCATTGGTCAATGTGTCGCGGGACATTCTCTACGCCTCCGCCGGCGATGACTTCGCCGAAGCCGCCGCCGCCAAGAGCGCCTGGTACGCCGCGGAAATGAAACGTCTGATCGCGCCTTGAGCCGCCATGCGTCCCCACGACCTGCCGCCCATCGTGACACCCGCGCAGATGCGCGCCATCGATGAACGCGCCATCCACGGTGTGGGGATTCCCGGATTGACCTTGATGGAGAATGCCGGCAGCGGAATCGCCGCGCGCATCATTGCGGACTGCTTTGAAGGCGAAGCCGCCGAGCGGCGGGTGGCGATTCTCTGCGGGCCGGGCAACAACGGCGGCGACGGGATGGTCGTCGCGCGGCATCTGCATGAGGCGGGCGCGCAGGTCGCTGTCTTTCTCCTCGGGCATGTCGATGCGCTGCGCGGCGATGCGCGCGTCAACGCCGACCGTCTCCGTGCGCTCGGCCTTGAGATCGTGTCCATCGATTCGGCCCGCGCCATTCCCGATCTTGACGCCTATGACCTGATCGTCGATGCCATCTTCGGCACCGGATTCCGCGGCGAGATCACCGGGTTGACCGCGCAGTTGATCGAGGCCGCCAACGCGGCCGGCGCCATCATCATCGCGGTCGACACGCCCTCCGGGCTGAACGGTGAAACCGGCGCGCTGTGTGTGCCGGCCATTCGCGCCGATCGCACCTACACGCTGGCGGCGCTCAAGCGCGGCCAGTGGCTTTGGCCCGGACGCGGCCATGTCGGAGAGCTGTCCACCATCGACATCGGCATCCCGCCCGAGGTCATCGACGCCGAAGGGATACAACTTCGGCTGATCACCAACGATTTTGTGCGCACAGCGCTCCCGGCACGTCCCCCCGACGGCCACAAGGGGCTCTTCGGCAAACTCCTGCTCGTTGGCGGTTCGGCCGGGATGACCGGCGCGGTTGTGTTGGCCGCATCGGCGGCGCTCCGCACCGGGTTGGGATTGGCGTATGCGGCGGTGCCGGAATCTCTCGTGGACACCGTCGATGCCGGCTCGCTGGAAACCGTGGCGCGTCCGCTTCCCGAAGTGCGTGCGAAACGGGTGATCGCCCGTCGCGCGTTGGGCGCGATCATGGAGATGGCCGAGTCGGCCGACGCGCTTGCCATCGGGCCCGGCCTGTCGACCCACCATGAAACCCAGGAATTGGTGCGCCGGCTGGTCGAACGCCGTTCCCGGCCCATGGTGCTCGATGCCGATGGCCTCAACGCCTGCGCCCGCGACGCCCGCTGCCTCGAAGCCGACAGCGAAGCGCCGCTGATCATCACGCCGCATGTCGGCGAAATGGCGCGACTGCTCAATCAGGACAATGCCGCGATCGCCGCCGACCGCGAGGGCGCCGCCGTTGCCGCCGCGCGGCGATTCGGCTGTGTGGTGGTGATGAAGGGCGCGCCGACATTTGTGGCTGATCCCGACGGCCGGATTTATCTCAATCCCACCGGCAATGCCGGGATGGCCACCGGCGGTGTCGGCGATGTGCTGACCGGGATCATCGGATCGCTGCTGGCGCAAGGGGTCGAGCCGCTGAGCGCCGCGTTGGCCGGCGTTTACATCCATGGCCTGGCCGGTGATGTCGGCGCATACGAATTCGGCCAGCGCGCGCTTCTGGCTTCCGATCTTGTCAACGCCATCCCCGATGCGCTCCTGGCGCTCGAGCTATGACTGATCCGATTCGTCTTGCCGCGCCTGCCGATGTCCGCGACATCATCGCACTGGTCGAGGAATACTATCGCCAGGAAGGGTACCCCTTCGACGCGGCCGAACTGACCGGCGTGGTGGCGCGGCTGATTGACGATCCCTCCCGCGGTCTGCTTTGGGTGATCGAACCGGAAGACCGGATCGTCGGTTACTGCTTGCTTACCTGGGGATACAGTCTGGAACACCGCGGCCAGGATGCATTCATCGATGAACTCTATGTCGCTCCGGCCCATCGCAACCATGGCCTCGGCGCCGCGGCGCTGCGGGCAGCCGAACGCGCCTGCCGGGCGGCCGGGGTACGGTCGTTGCATCTGGAAGTCGAACGGATCAATGTCCGCGCGCAGGAACTGTACCGCCGTCTCGGCTTCGTCGATCACGACCGTTATCTGATGACCAAGCCGATCCCTCCGGCCACGACCATCTGAAGCGAACTTCCACGTTTTGCGTCCGCCGTAGTTTACTTTTCGCCGAATCCTGATGTATATACTCCCGTGAGCTTGACGCCCGAACAATTGCGCCGTTGGTCGCGGCAGATCCGTTTGCCGCAACTGGGCGCCGAGGGGCAGGAGAAACTGCGGGGCGCAAAGGTCGCCATCGTGGGCGTCGGCGGGTTGGGATGCCCGGCCGCGCTCTATCTGGCGGCGGCGGGGGTCGGCACGCTCGGACTGATCGACGACGATGTTGTCGATCTCTCCAATCTCCAGCGGCAGATCCTTTATGGCGAGCCCGACCGGGGGCGGGGCAAGGTGGAAGTGGCCGCCGAACGGCTCACGCCGTTGCGCAGCGACTTGACGATCAATCTGCATCCGCAGCGTCTTGATGCCGGCAACGCGATGGACATTCTGCGCGGCTATGACATCGTCATCGACGGCAACGACAACTTCCCGACTCGCTATGCCGTCAACGACGCCTGCGTTCTCCTGGGTCTGCCCAATGTCTATGGCAGCGTGCTGCAGTTCGAGGGCCGTCTGTCGCTGTTTGTCCCCGGGCAGGGGCCCTGCTATCGCTGTCTGCACGCCGAGCCGCCGCCGCCCGGCACGGTGCAAAACTGCGCCGAGGCGGGTGTGCTGGGCGTGTTGCCCGGAGTCGTGGGATCGCTGCAGGCGGCGGAGGCGATTAAGTGGATCTGCGGCATCGGCGAGACCATGGTCGGTCGCCTCTTGGTGATCGACATGCTGGCGATGCGTTTCGATGAGTTCACCATCACCCGCGACCGCGACTGCGCGCTCTGCGGCGACCATCCCACCATCACCGTGCCGGTCGCCTATGCCGAGACCTGCGTCTATCACGGGGAGGAAGATCTGGGCGAAGCCGAAATCGACGATGAGACCCGTATCACCCCGCGCGCGGCCAAGCGCCGTCTGGATCGCGGTGAAAACCTGTTCATCCTCGATGTGCGCGAGCCCATCGAGTACCAGATGTCGCATCTGCCCGGCGCCACGCTGATCCCGATGGGGACGCTGCCGTCGCGGGTCGGCGAGATCGCCGCGCGCCGCGACGAGGAAGTCATCGTGCTCTGCCACCATGGCATCCGCTCGCAGATGGTCTCCGGCTGGCTGCGCAAGCACGGGTTCAAAAAGGTGAAGAACCTCGAAGGCGGGATCGACCGCTGGGCGGCCGAAGCCGATCCGTCGATCCCACGGTATTAGCGCGCGGCCAGAGTCGCCGCGCGTTCGATCGGACGTCATGTCGATCATCGTCAAACTGTTCGCCCACTATCGCGACCTGTTGGGGCAGCGGGAGGTCACCGTCGCGGCGCGTCCCGGCCTGACAGTCTCCGATGTGTTCGTGCAACTTGTGGGCGGGAAGGCCGGCGACGAACTGCGGCGCGCGACGCTGTTTGCCGTCAACGAGCAGTATGTGCCCGCCGACACCGCGCTCAAAGACGGCGACCGTGTGGCCTTCATCCCACCGGTCTCCGGTGGGTGATCCGGGCCGCGAGGCGGCCCAGCAAGGGGCGTTCAGCCCGTTGCTACGCCCGAAACGAACAACGCAATGCCGACCGCCCCCCACATCGCGATCCGTGACGACCCTTTCACCGTGGCCGAGATTGAGGCGCTGGTGACCGCGCCTGGCAACGGCGCGATTTGCTCCTTCTCCGGACTGGTGCGCGACAACTCCCACGGACAGGCGGTGACCGCGCTCGAGTATGATTGCTATCAGCCGATGGCCGAAGCGCTGATGCGCGAGATCGCCGAGGAGATCATGCGCGAGTTTCCCATCAACCGACTGGCGATGGTGCACCGGATTGGCCGTATGCAGGTCGGCGAGTTGGTGGTGGTGGTCTCCGCCGGCGCCGCGCACCGCGACGCCGCCTTTCGCGCCGCCCGAGCCGGCATCGACCGTCTGAAGAAGACAGTGCCGATCTGGAAGAAGGAGCATTTCACCGACGGGAGTCAGTGGGTCGGGGAAACGCCGGAGGGCTAGCGTCTCCATCGGAATGTCGTGCTTCGTCTCGTTGCTTGCCGAGACTTTATTGGACATTCCTGCGACAACGGGAATCCAACCGTGGTTCCCATTGTCTGGACCCCCGCTTACGCGGGGTGACAAGAGGTAAATCGCTCACAACCGCGTCGATGGCCTAAGTGAGTTGCCCAATCAACACCGTCACCGCCTGCCCGCCGAGCAGCACCCGGTTGGTCTCGCGACGTACTCGCACCACTCCGCCCCGTTTTGAGGCCTGGTAGCCGATCATTGTTGTCTTGCCGAGTTTCGCCTCCCAATATGGGCAGAGGGTGCAATGGGCAGAGCCGGTCACCGGGTCTTCGTCGATGCCGGCGCAGGGGGCAAAGAAGCGTGAGACAAAATCGTAACCTGGCGTGACGGCACGGGCGGTCACAATAACGCCGCGTCCCCCCAGCGACTTCAACGCGCGGCAATCCGGGTCCAGCCCGTGCAGCCCGGCCTCGGATTCCACCTCGACCAGGATGTCGAACTGATTCTGCCCCACCCAGAGCGCCCGTAGGCCCAGTGCGTTTTCCAGTCCGGGCGGCGTGTCGATCGGCCGGGCCGGAGTGGCCGGGAAATCCAGCTCGATCCACTCGCCGGACTTGCGCGCCGTCAGAAGCCCGCTCTTCGAATGAAAACGCGCCGTCGCCTCGGGCTTCACCAGGCCGAGTTCATACAAGACATGGGCGGCGGCCAGTGTCGCATGGCCGCAGAGATCGATTTCCACCTTCGGGGTAAACCAGCGCAGGTGAAACCCATCGTTACCGGGGTGCAGGAAGGCGGTCTCCGCCAGGTTCATCTCCATCGCGACATTCTGCATCCATGACGGATCGGCGGGCTTGTCCAACAAACAGACACCGGCGGGATTACCGGCAAACGGCTTATCGGTAAAGGCATCGACCTGATAGATCTTCATGGCGGCGCTCCTCGTCAGCTCACGATAGCAAAGCGCGGCGGCGAGAACCAGCCCGGTCCCGGCAAAAAAGAGAAGCGGCCCATACGGACCGCCCCCAAGGTCATCGCGGCTCTTTTTCTCAATTACGTGCGCTCCCCACAATCTTGTCGGTGAATCCGCCGTGGTCGGCGACGGCCTTCTCCATTATGTCATCCAGAGATCCGGAGAACCGCACAATCACAAACTCTTCGCCGTCGTAGGAGGCAATCTGCATTTCGCGGATGTGGTCCCCATCTTCACGGGCATGGATCCAGACCAACTCGTCATCTTCCAGCGCCTCGACCATCAGCGACCAATCCTCATCCAGGCGGCTCCGTATAATCTCGCCGATGGCGCGCGCGTCCGACTTATGGATCCCCCTCACCTCGTAGACCACCAGCTCGATTCTGCTCAGTTTTCCGACATAGTTCTGCACATCGGGATCATCCTTCTCGGCGGCCAACGCGATGCTTTTCAGGATGCCCCAACTCATCCCGCCCAGCGAGAGCGAGAAATCCCGCTCAAACCGGGCATCGGGGCAGGCATCGAGGATTTCCCCGCACAGCTGTTCCAGACGCACCGCCCGGTAGCAGCCCGTGCTGGCGAGCGCGAAGACGATGACCGCCGCGGCGATTGCGAATCGTGAATTGCGCATCGTTCACCTCCCGCCGGGCTAACGCCCCCGGGTCGAGTCCCGCTTGGTCGCTTCGCGTTCGAGGCTGTCGAGGGCATCGACATCGAGGTCGAAGCTGCGCCCCAGACGCCCGATGCGGGCCAGATCGATGGCGCCCACGATGTTGATGAAGACCACCTCGTTGTCGCCATCGTTCTCATCCATCGCCAACACCGTCATGCCGACAATGCTGTCGCCCTGCATCTTGACGGCGATGTGCGCGCGCTCGTCGCGTTCGCGCACCTTGACGATCGTCTCCCAGCCGCTCTGTTGCAGATGCCCGCTGATCGTGGCGATCGCCTTTTCGAATCCCGCCGCGGAGTGGTCCTGCAGTTCGTAGGCGCGCACAAAGATGCCCTCCAGGCCGGAGATCATCGCGCTGACATCGGGGTCGTCCTCTTCCGAAGCCGCCGCCGCCAGTTTCAGCATCGGCCCGCGCAAGTTGACCTCGACCGTCGCCTCCTCGCCGGTGCCCAGCCCGAACCTGGCAACGTCGACATACCCCGGATGCTGCTCGATCCCGGCATGGGCAAGCGTCGAGACGATCATCCAGAGCGCCGCCGTCAACAGCCATTTAACTCGCATGTTCATTCTCCTTCGTGGTCGTACCCGGTTTCCGGTCGATCGCGCGCCGCAGGTTGCGCGTCACATGAAAGTCGAGCACTTCGCTGCGGACACCGTCGGTGGTCTTGCGCGACAGTTGACTGATGAACACCAACGCCCACTTCGCCTCGGCATGCGCCTGCTCGAGTTCAGCGCGCGTGTATGGCGGCAAAACGGGTTGGCTGCGTTGTCCCACATATCCGGTGATGGCGACAAGGACCATCGCCAGCGCGCCGGCCAGCGCCAACTTCCAGTTCTCCCGCCACGAGGGCCGTCGTGACGGCCGTGGATGCGCCGACGCGTACGCCAACGCGGCCGCGGCGACCGAAGGCGGCGACGCCAACACCCGCAGCGAATCCAGCCCCGCGCGCACCCGACGTCCCAGAGCCAGTTGCTCGGCGCAGGCGGCGCAGACGATCATGTGCGCCTCCAGCGCCGCGCGCTCCACCGCGGCCAATTCGCCGTCGAGGTAGGCCTCGATTATGTCCTGGCATTGTTCACAGCTGTTCACTTCAAGCCGATTCATAGATCCCCTTCAATCGCTCCCGCAGCATTCTCCGCGCCCGATGCAGATAGACCTTCACCGTGTTCAGTGGCATCGTCAACGCCGAGGCAATCGCCTCATACGAATGCTCGTCGATTTCGCGCAGGATGACGATGCTCCGGTAGGGCTCGTCCAATTCACGGATTGCCGCCTCGATCTGCCGCCGAAGCGCCGCATGGTTCCCGCCGGCCTCCGGCTCCGGCTCGGTGCAGGGTTCACGGTCGCCCAAGTGTTCGTGCAGCAGCGCGGCGCGGGTCTGACGCTGGCGGAGCCGGTCGAGGCAGGCATTACGCGCCACCCGGATGATCCAGCCAGTGACATTCTCCTGGTCCAGCTCGGCCCAGTGGTCCCACAACCGGATGAAGACATCCTGGGCGACATCCTCCGCCTCTTCGCGCGAGCCCAGCGCGTAGCAGGCGTAACTGAACACCCGGTCCTGATGTTGCCTGACGACTTGTTCGTAACGTCGCACACATCTAAGAACGGGCGGCCGGGGGGAAGGTTACACGACGGACGGGAGTCGTTCAGGCCGGTTTGGCAGAGCGAATGACGCGGGATTTGATCCGTCCGAGGGGCGCACCCACATCACAGACAGAGACGGGCAGAGGCCGGCGCACCGATTGCGGCTCCTGCCCGCCTCGCGCTGCGAGCAAGAAAGATGGATATGGTTCCGGTCGCGACTCTACCAGGTGTATCCACCCGAAGGCGGCGGCCACTTGCCGATCATCCGACGCACGGTCACAATCTGACCGAGATGGTAGCCATTATGCGTGGACAGTGACAGCAACTGATTTGCGAACGTCCGTTTGGTCTGACGCGACATCCGGTTTCCCAGCTTGGCGCGTCGGGCGATCTTTTCGGCTTCCTGAAGACCGGAGGCAAAGTGGGCCAGCAGGTCGGCCCAGGCCTCATCCTGCCCGGCCACCGGCGGCATCTTCGGCCAGCCGTCCTGATCATGCGGCACATCGGGAGGGGTCTGCCCCTTCAGACGGGTAAGCATGATGTCCTGCCAGAAGACCATGTGCAGCAACTGCTCCCAGATTGTGGCGATGCCGCGTTTGGGGCGTTTGCGCGCTTCGGCCGCCGAGAGACCTTCCAGAGCACGCATCGGCTCCACGTAGGAGCCCAGGCCCTGGATCGATTCCACAATGGCGGCGCGTACCTGATCAGCCATGTCCGACTCCTTTCCTTTCACCCTCCCAGCGGGTGTACCTCCTCATACGGAGCGGGAATCAAGATTCCTCGCATCCGGTATGGTCCGGATATCATTTTCTGCGAGCGGCGTCCGTTCAGATTTCCGGCAGGACCGAATCGACTTTCTTCTCCCACTCCTCCGGCAGCAGGGTGGTCACCCAGGCAAACAGCTTGAGGTTGCTCCGCGCCACCAGCGAATCGGAGACGATTTTCTTGCCGTCGTCGCCGGCGCGCAACAGGACCGCGCTTAAAACCGCAAAGATCAGCCCCGCCTTGAACGCTCCGAAAAGCAGCCCGAGCGTCTTTTCGACCGGACCCAGCGAGGCCTTCTCCAGCAGTTTGCGCAGTCCCTTGCCCAGAAGAGTGAGGATGATCATGATCGCTACAAAGATGACGGCGGCGATGACAATCCAGCTCCAGGGCGAAGTCAGCCCCAGCGCATCTTCCAGCTTCGGATACAGACGAGCCGTCACCAGGATGGCAACCACCACACCGACCGTTTCCACCACTTCGCCGATCAGCCCCTTTCGCCAGCCGCGCCAGGCGAAAAAGACGATCACGATTCCGAGGATGATGTCCAGTGTCATGCGGAAAGGCTACCTCGCCGCCCGGAGGCGGACAAGGAGATTTCCGGGACAGGTCACAGGCGAAAGTCGACAAAAATGCTCGCCGCAATGGTCATTGACTGCGACACAACGTGCGCCCATTATGCGCTCAATTCAGGAGACAACATGCGTCCTGTGCGCTGGGTGTTGGTGATGTGTGTTGGCACCGCAATCGCCTGCGGCATTGCTCCCGTCTCAGTTCATGCTCAAGCGTCGTCTGTGCGAGGCCCGTGGATCATCTTTGGGTTGGGCGGAATCGACGAGATCAAGGGCCCGGCCATCGAGCTGGCCGGCGGGAAAGAATGGAGCATCTGGCATGTCGGCGGACGCATGATCGCCGGGGAAGAACTCGAATTTGATCTCTGGGGGACCGACACCGGACCCAACCGATCCATCTTCGAAATCGGCCCGGTGGTCGGCGCTCATTACACCCGTCGTCCCCTCAAGATCTATGCCGATGTCGGCCTCTGCTACCTCTCAGCACGATTTCGCGAAAGCAGGCCGAAGCAATCCGGACTTGGCATTCCCTGTGAAGTCGGAATTCTTCTGGCCCCGTGGCACACCTGGGGCTTCGGTCTCTCCGGCTATGCGACCCTGAACGCGATCACAAACTACGCCGGCGCGCAGTTTGTGATCCGCTATGGACGGTGATTCGGAATGATTGCCTGTTAGCGCGCCGCCTGGCGGCGCGTCCAGGTCGTGTGCGCCCGCGAAACAGCCGCCCAATCCCTGTGGTCCTGCCAGCGTCCATCGGGGTGGCCCCGCGATATTCGGGACCACCCATTTATTAGATTGTCATTGCCAGCGCTAACCCAGGAACGGATACCGCCAGTCCTTCGGCGGGACGAAGGTCTCCTTGATCGAGCGAGGCGAGACCCAGCGGATCAGGTTTAACAGACTGCCCGCCTTGTCGTTGGTGCCCGAGGCCCGCGCGCCGCCAAACGGCTGCTGGCCGACCACCGCGCCGGTGGGCTTGTCGTTGATGTAGAAGTTGCCGGCGGTGTTGACCAGCGCGCGCATCATGTGAGCGATCGCGAACCGGTCCTGCGCGAAGATGGCGCCGGTCAGCGCATACGGCGAGGCGATGTCGCACTGCGCCAGCGTCTCCTCGAGCTTGCGGTCGGGATAGACAAAGATGGTCAGCACCGGCCCGAAGATCTCCTCGCAGATCAGGCGATATTTTGGGTCGTCGGTCGTCAAGACGGTCGGCTCGATGAAGTAGCCGACGGAGTCATCACACTTGCCGCCGAAGAGAATCTTGGCGTTGCCCGCGCCGCTTTTGGCGTAATCGAGATACTCCTTGATTGACTTGAAGGCGCCCTTGTCGATCACCGCGTTGATGAAATTGCTGAAGTCGGCGGGGTCGCCCATCTTCATCTGCGCCAGTTCATCGCCCAGCCGCTCTTTCACCTTTGGCCAGAGCGACTCGGGGATGTAGGCGCGCGAAGCCGCTGAACACTTCTGCCCCTGGTACTCAAATGCCCCGCGCAGCAACGCCACCACCAGCGCGTCGACATCGGCCGACGGATGCGCGAACACAAAATCCTTGCCGCCGGTCTCGCCGACCAGGCGCGGATAGGAACGGTACCGGGCGATGTTACCGCCGACCCGCTGCCACATCGCGTGGAACACCGAGGTTGAGCCGGTGAAGTGGATGCCGGCGAAGTGTTCGGAATCGACCGCCGGATCGCCGACCTCTCCGCCCGAACCGGGCACGAAGTTGATCACACCCGGCGGCACTCCCGCCTCCATCAGCATCTTCATGAGGAAGTAGGCCGAATACACCGCGCTGGAAGCCGGTTTCCACAACGACACATTGCCCATGATCGCCGGAGCGGTGGGCAGGTTGCCGGCAATCGACGTGAAGTTGAACGGTGTCACCGCAAGGATGAACCCTTCCAGCGGCCGGTGCTCCATGTAGTTCCACATCCCGGCCGACGATTCGGGCTGCTGGGCATAGATCTGCCGGGCATAGTGGACGTTGAAACGGTAGAAATCGATCAACTCGCAGGCCGAGTCGATCTCCGCCTGGAAGGGATTCTTGCTCTGGCCGTTCATCGTCGCGGCGTTGACGATCATCCGGTAGGGACCGGCCAAGAGGTCGGCCGCCTTCAGGAAAATGGCGGCGCGCTGCTCCCAATCCATCGCCGCCCAGGCCGGTTGGGCCTTCACCGCCGCGTCAATCGCCCGCGCCACATGCTCCTTCCTGGCCTTGTGGTAACGCGCCAGGACATGCCCGTGCTGATGCGGCATACGGCAATCGGCCAGATCACCGCTGCGGACTTCCTCGCCGCCGATGATCAGAGGAATCTCAATGGTTGTGGCGCGTTGCGCGGCAATGGCCTTCTGCAGTTCGGCGCGCTCGGGTGTGCCGGGGGCATACGACTTGATCGGTTCATTCTTCGGAGCCGGGACATTGATGATGGCATTGAGCATATCGAAAACCTCGCCGGTGGCGGTTTGGGTGGACCGGGAAGATACAAAACCCGATGCCGGTGGCGCAAAAAGCCGGTCGGAGGATAATGACATTGGTATTTCGATTGCCGCCAATCGGTTGCGGGAGCAAGTGTTCTGCCAAATGATAACGGGCGGGAAGTCCCGCCCGTCAGCATGGCCAAGCCGCCACGGCGCGCTACTCCCGCCACTGCGAGAAGACCAGCCCGGTGGCCTTCGCCTGAGTATCGTGACAGAGGAAGCAGGACTCGCCGTCATCGGTGACCACCCGGTTACGGGTGTTGCCGGCAAACCCTTCGAATCCCCAGCCGCCGGTCTTGGCGTATTTGGCCGCATCCCTGTGCATCACTCCGAGCACCTTGCGCTCGCCTTCGGTCAACGCGGTCGAATCACCCGACTGCGCCAGCAGGTCAAAGACAAACACCGAACCATCGGGATACTCGTTCTTTTTCCCCTTCAGTCCGGCCAGCGCTTTGTCGTTGGCGTAGACATGGTGGATGCCGCCGAAGACATTGTAGAGGTCATGCCCCGGCCTCAGCACCATCGACTTGACATGGGTCCAGTCGCGGTAACCGTCGGGGTAGGGGACCTGATGGGATGTCTGTTCCTGACTGCCGGCGGCCACCGCGAGCGCCGCAATCATCATGAACGCCGGAATGGTGAAACGTCGGATCATGCCTCTGACCTCCTTGGAGTGGGTTATGTCTGCGGTTCGAAATCGGGGCAGTCGACACGCAGATCGAGTGCGCGCAAGGGCGCGTTGATGAATCGACAGAAATAGGGGGCCGAGCCCCCGTCGGTGTCGCAATTGATGGCAAAGTAGCGGCAGGCAACACACATTCGGTCGACCGGGATCGCCCCTTCGCGCTGCAGGCCGTCGATGAGGTCGATCAGGGCAGGGAGGATCACGGCGCGACGTCCCTCGTCCCAGCCGGCGACCAGTCGCTTGAGCTTTTCCGCGCTGGCCGCGGCGATGGCCACCGCCTCGCGCCCTTCCGGGGTGATGGCGATGTGCACCACCCGCGCATCGGCGTGGTCGCGTCTCTTGCTGACCAGCCCCCGCGATTCCAACACCCGCAACGAGTCGGAGACTGTGGAGGCCTTGATCAAGAACCGTCGCGCAAAAAAGCCGACCGTCTCGCTCCCACCCCGCTGCGCCAGCAACTGCAGCATCTGCAGTTGCAACGCCGAAAGCCCCCGCGCAACGGCGGTTGCGGTGTTGAGACTTCCGATCACCTGAGCCAGACGCATCAGGCCATCGGCGATCCGCTCGACATTGTCGGGTTGATTCGACATGCGAATAATATAGGAGTCCTAAATATAATGTCAAGCCAATAAATCACAACAAATTATGATTGAAATCGCCGCCTGGAGACACTCGGCCAGTTAACTCGCACCAAGTCCGTGACTTGCGAATTCTGTAATCCGATAAAATTTATCCACACTCGCCGTGCCGTGGCACGTAAAGATGTCAGACGATTGAGCCAACGATGAGCACATCGGCGAAACCAGCCATCATCATCTCGCGCCACGCGCAATTTGGCCCTGCGCTCCGCTGTATCTGTACCCGGCGAGTCGGGTGACCAGAGCCCTCTGACGCTCGGCCTCGAACTCGCACCCCTCCGACCAATTCCCGGAATCACTCGTCCATGGCGATTAACATGCCATGGTCCGAACTGCGTCTGCCCGTCTGCCGGCAGTGAAGAAAGGAGGCACACGTCTCAATCGAATCGTCCTGTACGCGCCTTTTGTCGCCTGAGCCCTGCCAATTCAGAGACGCCTCCCGTCCGGTCCTCCAATCGGCGGCGGGAGGCGGCGCGTCAGGCGGATCCAAATCGACGCGTGATGCTCTTGCTCAAGAATGGGCTACGTTGGAGGCGCGCGAAGACGTATGATTCACCGGCTTCGGCGAACGACCGAAGCGACGAAAGGATGACGCATGTCGCAGTGCTCGGTGCCGGAAGGCGCGCCGATCACCCAGTTTGCGCGCTCGGGTGGGTGAGCGGGCAAAGTGGGTCCGGTGGACCTCTCGGCCATTGTCCATGATCTGGAGATCCCCGTTCCCCCCGAAGTAATTGTGGGGATCGGGACGGCGGATGACGCCGGGGTGTATCGTATCGGCCCGGACCTCAATTTGGTCCTGACCGCCGATTTCATCACGCCCCCGTGCGATGACCCGTTTCTGTTCGGACGGATCGCCGCCGCCAACTCTCTCTCCGACGTTTACGCCATGGGCGGCACGCCCCGGGCGGTTCTGAACCTTTGCTGTTTTCCGACCAAGGGCATTCCCAAACCACAGCTGACCGAGATCCTCAAGGGCGGACTGGAGACGATTAAACAAGCCGGCGCGGCCCTGGTCGGCGGGCACACTGTCCGCGACGACGAACTCAAATACGGCCTTTCCGTCACCGGCCTTGTACGTGACTCCGACATCAAGACCAACGCTGGCGCCCGTTCCGGCGATCTGGTCATTCTCACCAAGCCGGTCGGCACCGGCGCGGTGGTCAACGGGCTGGCGGCGAAACGTCTGGAGCTTTCCCGTGCGCAGCCGGTTCTGGACCGCATGGCGGCCCTCAACCGAAGCGCCTGCGAAGTCATGTTGGCGGTCGGCGGCGCGCATGGTGTGACCGACATCACCGGCTTCGGCCTCGGCGGGCACGCGTGGGAAGTCGCCTCCGCCAGCGGCGTCGGCATCCGTCTCTACTACAGCCGTGTTCCGCGCTGGGACGTCGGTCTGGAGATGCTCGCTCTTGGCATTCACCCGGGCCTGCTTGCCGCAAACGCCCGGTCGTTGGAAGGGCGCATCCAGTTCGACGACGCAATCACCGAGCCGCAGCGCCAGTTGTTTGTCGATCCGCAGACTTCGGGGGGACTGTTCATCACCGTCGATCCGGCGCGCGCCGATGAGATGTTGCGGCGGCTGCACGACGCCGGGATCAACGATGCGGCGATCTGCGGCGAGGTCTTTGCCGCCGACACGCCTGGGTTGGATGTGCGCATCTGACCTTGCCAGCCAGTTCTTGTCTCTGCGCGACACAGGCTCTAACTTGACCGTCTTGGGCGCGTGAATCGACACCGTCCCGACCGAAGGAGACCGACCATCCGTATCCGCCCCTTTGCCGCCTGGCGATTCAATCCCGCCATCGTGGGTGATCCGGCCGACTGTTTCAGTCCCCCGTATGACCAGTTCGATGATGCCTTGGTGGCGCGTTTGCTGGCGCAGAGTCCTTACAACATCGCCCGGATCGTTGTGGCTCCCGCCGGCGGCGGGCCCGACCCGACCGGCGAGCACTACCGTCGCGCCAACCTGGCGCTGGAAACCTGGCTGGCGCAGGGGGTGCTGGTGCCCGACCGCGGTCCGGCCGTCTACCCGTATTCGCAGACCTACAGCGTCGGCGGCCGCAAACTCACCCGGCGTGGTTTCATCGCCCTGGGCGACGTCCGCGACACCGGTCTGTTTTCACACGAGGAAACCCACTCGCACGTGCGGGAGGATCGGGCGCAACTGCGTCTGGCCACCGGGGCCGATTTCGGCCTCATCTTCATGATCTACTCCGATCCGGCGCAGGCGATCGACCGCATCCTGCGCGATTGCGAAGAGGGGGAGCCGATGGCGCAGGCGGAGCAACCCGATGGATCGCTGCACCGGCTCTACCGCTGCGGCGACCCCCAGAGGGTGGCGAAAATTCTCGCGCTGATGGAAGCGCGCGAGTGCGTGATCGCCGACGGCCATCACCGCACCGCTGCCGCCCGCGACACTTGGGAGCGCAAGCACGACGACCGTTGGGCCAACGCCATGATGGCCTTCTTCAACGCCGAGGCGCCCGGCATGACGGTGCTGCCGATCCACCGCACCATCACCCATGTGTCCCATGCCGACATCGACCAGGTGATCGAACGGGTCGCCGAGTTCTTCGACGTCGCGCTCATTCCGATGCCCGATGTCCCCTTCGACGAGCGCGCTTCCTTCCTGTTGGGTCTGGTGGCCGAGCGGGCCCGCAACGGACGCACGGCCTTTGCCATGATCAGCCTCCCGACCGAGATCGGCCTTTTGATCGAGGCGGGGCGGGCGCAGATGAGCCAATGGCCCTGGCCGGCCGATCTGCCCGAGGCCTGCCGCGCCCTGCCCACCGCGGTCTTCGAGACGGGCGTGCTGCGTGCCGCGTTCGGATTCTCCGATGATGAGATCGACCACAGCGAGCGCATCGGCTATCCCAAGGATGCCCCGGCGGTGATCGAAGCGGTCCGTGGCGGCCAGGTCCAGCTGGGGTTCCTCCTGCCCCCCACGCCGCTGGATGCCATCTTCGAGGTGGCGCGTCTGCGTCGCAACCTGCCGCGCAAATCGACGTTCTTTTTCCCGAAACTCCTGACCGGATTGACGGTTCACCGAATCGAGTCCGGCCCGTCCGACTGAGCCGGTGTACAACAGAGAACCGGGCGGGCGGCAAACGGCCCGTATTCCGGTGCGTTTAACTCCCGTATGAAAGCGGCTGAAAGGATCAACCCCGATGACCAACTCACGCCCCACGACGCTGGGCGCGTTCCGTAAAGCGGGCTTCGTCTACGAGACTGTCAAAGACGAGCTTCGCCGCAACCTGATCGCCAGGATCCGCTCCGGTCAGCCGCTTTTTCCCGGGATTGTCGGCTACGACCAGACGGTGATTCCGGCGATCGAAAACGCCATCCTCTCCCGGCACAACTTCATCCTCCTCGGCCTGCGCGGCCAGGCCAAGACCCGCATCGTGCGCGCCTTGACGGGCCTGCTGGATGAAGTGATGCCGGCGATCAAGGGGTCGCCGCTCAATTGCCACCCGTTGCGGCCCGGCTGCGCCTACTCGCTGCGCATGGTCGCCGAGCGGGGGGATGACACCGAGATCGAATGGATCCCGCGCGCGCGCCGGTACCAGGAAAAGCTGGCCACGCCCGATGTGACCATCGCCGATCTGATCGGCGACCTCGACCCGATCAAGGCGGCGCGGGAAAAGCGCGATCTCTCCGATGAGGAGGTCATTCACTACGGCATCATCCCCCGCACCAACCGCGGCATCTTCGCCATCAACGAATTGCCCGATCTGCAACCGCGCATCCAGGTGGGGCTGTTGAACATCCTCGAGGAGAACGATCTGCAGATTCGCGGCTTCCCGGTGCGCATTCCGCTGGACATGCTTCTGGTCTTCACCGCCAATCCGGAGGATTACACCAACCGCGGCAACATCATCACGCCGCTTAAGGACCGTATCGATTCGCAGATCATCACGCATTACCCGACCACCGTGGCCGAGTCGCAGGCGATCACGGATCAGGAGGCCTGGGTGGGGCGTGGCGACGGCCGTCCGCGCATCCCCGACTTCTACCGCGAGATCGTCGAGGAAATCGCTTTCGCCGCGCGCGAATCGGAGTACATCGATCAGTCATCCGGCGTCTCGGCCCGAGTGCCGATCGCGGTCCTGGAGAACATCATCTCCAACGTCGAACGTCGCAATCTCCGCACCGGCGACAACGACCTGGTGCCGCGCATGGCCGACCTGGCGGCGGCCATCCCCGCGATCACCGGCAAGGTCGAGCTGGTCTACGAGGGCGAGCGCGAGGGTCCGCGCATGATCGCGGTCAACATTATCGGCCGCGCCGTGGCCAAGGTCTTCGAGCGCCGCGTCCCGCCGATCGAAAAGGATGGCGGCCTGCCGGCCAAGGCCGATCCGATCTTCGGCAAGATCATCGGTCACTTCAGTGGTGAGACCACTGTCGACGTCGCCGACGACTCCCCCTTTGGCGAGTATGAAGCGGCGCTGTCGAAGGTGCCGACGCTCAGGAAGGTCGCCGAACAGTTCCTCAAGACCGCGACGCCGCAAGAGACCGCCCTGGGGATGGAGTTCATCCTCGAGGGGCTGCACCAGCAAAACCTCATCGCCAAGACCGCTGTCGGCTCGATCTACAAATACACCGACATGCTGGCCACCATGCTGCACAACGTGCGGCGCGACGACTGATGCGTTACCGCTACTCCGAGTGGGATGAGGATCTGATCCGGCGGCTTCTGGCCGACCGCGATCTGATGCGCCTGTTCAACTACATCCTGCTGCAGACCAACGGCGATGTCGACGAGGCGCTGCGCTGGATGCGCTATCTGCAGGAGCGGGGCATCCTCGCCGACGCGATCGACCTCGACGACTTCGAAAAGAAACTGCGTGAGGAACGGCTTATCCAGAAAGTCGGCGACCGCAACCAGCTCACGCCCAAAGGGGAAAAGCAGATCCGGCAGGATTCGCTCGACCGCATCTTTTCCTCGCTCAAGCCCGGCGCGCGCGGCGACCACGCCATCCCCCGCGAGGGGAGTACCACCAGCGAGCCCTTGCCCGAACGGCGCCCCTATGCCTTCGGCGACGCCGCCGCCGACATCGACTACAACGAGTCGTTCCAAAACGCCATGCGTCGCGGCGCGGTCGAGGATCTGCATCTCGAGGAACCCGATCTGGCCGTGCGTCAGTCGGAATCGGCCACCGCCTGCGCCACCGTGCTGCTTCTGGACATCTCGCACTCGATGATCCTCTATGGCGAGGACCGTATCACCCCCGCCAAGCAGGTGGCCATGGCCTTTGCCGAGATGATCCTGACCCGCTACCCGAAGGATGCGCTCGATGTGGTGGTCTTCGGCGATGACGCGCAGGTGATCCCCGTCGCCGACCTGGCCTATGTTGGCGTCGGGCCCTACCACACCAACACGCAGGCGGGGCTGCGCGCCGCGCGGCAGATCCTCATGCACCGAAAACACCTCAATAAGCAGGTGTTCATGATCACCGACGGCAAGCCCTCGGTCATCCGCCGCGCCAACGGCACCCTCTACAAGAATCCGGCGGGGCTCGATCCGATCATCGTCAACCGCACCCTCGATGAGGCGGTCATCTGCCGCAAGAAGAAGATCACGATCACCACGTTCATGGTGACCGCCGATCCGTACCTGCAGCAATTTGTGCGGAAGTTGACCGAGCTGAACCGGGGGCGCGCCTACTTCACGCCCCCCGACCGTCTGGGAGGCTACATCTTCTGGGACTTCATCCACAACCGCCGGCGGCGGCTGAAGTAGGCCGGCTACTCGTTCTCCAGCCCGTCACGCTCGAATTCGTAGATCTTCCCATCCACTGTGGCAGCATACATCGTGTGCCAGGTTGAGCCGCGCGCCGGACCGAAGGTGGTGGAGACCACCGTGCCCGGGATTGCGCGGATCGGCACCTTGATCCAGTCCGCCTGGTCGGAGTTGTATTCGAACAGGCAGAACTCCGTCCCCGACATGCCGAAGAACTCGTTGAACCGTCGCTGATCGCCCTTGCCGATCAGATGTCGCGCCCCTTCCGCGCAGGGCAGGCGGGAGGTCACGTCGTTCATGCGGCCATAGAACAGATAACGCAAATGCCCGTCGAGGCCGGCGTAGAAGATACAGATGTCGCGCGCGGTCGGATCGGCCGATGGCGCCAAATCGGCGCAGCCAGCCGACATCGTGTCCCAAGCCGCCCCGCTCCAGTTCCCCATGGAGTCCTGCACAAATTTCCCGATGACTCCCTTCGGGCCGGCCGTGATGGCGTGAAGGCCCGCGGCGCGGTAGTCGAAACAAATGTGCGTCGCGCCCCCCTCGATGGCGGGCACATCCTTGCGATTCCAACGTCCCGAGGCGCCGATGTACCAGTTGGACACATTGCCTTTGTGGTCGATGACGAACAACTGCGACGGTCCCGGGCGCGCCGGCTCAGTGGCACGCACCGCGCGCGGCGGCCCGTCCAGTTTGGTCACCTCGTGACTGCCCCACCCCAGGTCGCTTTTCCGCAACTCCACGATCTTGCCGGAGGCGGTCCCGACAACGATCGACCAGATCTCATCCGGGCGCAACGCCGCGGCGGTGCCGGTCACGATCGGTTCGCCCACGCTGAAGTCGCTCTTGATCGTCCAGCGACGATCGACATAGGCCAGTTCGACCACCTTGCCCGAACTGTCGACCGCGAAGAAATGGCCGTCGGCGCTGTTCCTGGGCGAACAGATGGCGACAAACGCCAGTTTAGCGAGACCGGTTTCAATCGCCACGGTCGGGTGCCAGCGGGTCGACAGTTGACGCGTGATCGGCTGCAATGACTGGGCCGCGGCCAGAGAAGTCATTAAGGCAAAAGCAACAAGGAAGCGTAGCATCGGAGTCCTCAGGTGCTTGGGTTTCCCGGGCAATCAATCGTTATACACGCCAGCCGGTCTACGGATTCGCATGCGGCGGTTCCGTCGACTTCTTCTCCGACCAGCTCTTGATCGAGGAAATCAGGTCGGGGGCCGCATCCAGCACCGCCTCGACCACGCCATGTTTACGGGTGGTCAGCAGTTGCACCCGATCCTTGTCCAGCACAAGAAACGCCACCGGCTCAATCATGGCGCCGCCCCCGCCGCCCCCGGCGAATCCGGTTCCCTTGTCGGGACGCGACCCCTCGCCGCCGCCCGCGCCGAAGCCAACCGACAGACGTGTGATCGGCACCACCGTGCGGTCTCCCACGGTGACCGGCGCGCCGACAACGCTCTCGGAGCGGGCGATCTGACGCAACTCGCCAACAATGGATTGGATGACACCAATCAGATCCCCTGTCGCCATCTCAGTCTCCTTTATGAATGCTGCAGCGCCCACTGACGCTTTATTCGTGCCAGTCCCCGCCACGGCAGGGTGACCATGTAACGCAGAAAATGCCAGGCCGGGTCCAACAGACGGAACCGGAAGACCAATCGTCCGTGGCTTTCGAACGCGGCGTCCTCGAAATCCGGATGGCTCTCCAATCGCACTTGCGGCCAGCGCGACGCGAGGACGCCGGCCAAAGCGGAGATCATGCCATGCGCCATCCCGGTTGCGGCCGGGTCGCCGGTTCCCAGTGCGACCATCACGTGCCCGCTCTCCAACCGCCAAGACCTCCACAGCCGACGCAGAAACAACAGTGTGACATGCGCCGTGCGTGAGAGCGTGTCGCGGTTTTCGCGCAAGACGCCGATCAGCCGCAACGGATCGATCTGCTCGGAGGCAAGGCGTTCTGTCGCTTTTCGCATCTTGGCCATGGACGGCTCCGCCAAGTCCCGGTTCCAGATGCGACCGCGGAGCCCCAGAAACGACAGCCATATCTCAACCCGCATCGCCTCCCAGACACCAATCAATCGCACCGGCGCGACCAACACGACAATCGCCAGTACGGCCAGTATCTCCAGAATCACCCATCCCATCGCATCCGCCGTCCGGAACCAAATCCCTGCCTGTTAATGTAATATTCGGACGATCCGCATGGGGGGAGATGCTGGTCTCCGGGTGCCGGAAACTCCCGGTAGAATTTGGTAACTTTTCCCCGGCTGGATGCCGATAATCCCAAGACAGGGAGAGGATTACGATGGGTCAAATCAGACAGTTTGTCAGGTCGGCATTTGGATGGGGCGCGCTGGCCCTGGCCACCCTCTGCATCCTGGGGTGCGAATCGACGCCCAACGGCGGCGGCAACGGCGGTGACAAGTACAAACTCGTGGTCGTGCTCGAAAAGGATCTCGACTCCGGCCAGGACATCATCTACGTGCAATTCCGTCGGGATGATCTGGCTATCCCCGGTGCCTTTGTCGTCATCGACGGCGACACGGTCATGACCTCCGCCACGTCAGGACGGGGCAACAAGACTTACAACACGCCGCGCTGGAACCACGGCGAAAAAGTGTTTCTGGCGGCCGTCGACACGTCGGAATCGTTTGTGTACCGCGATTCGGTCGTGATCCCCGATGAGCTTTTCATCGACCAGGTGTTGCCAGCCAATCATATCTGGCGGCCGGTGGACGGCAATGCGCAGGTCTCCTGGACCACCGCGCCGGGCGCGGTGAACTATATGGTCTCCGTCCGGGCCCGCAACCTCTACACCTCCTCCACCGACCTGGCCGAGTACAGCGAATCGCAGACGGCGCTGACCCACGTCATTCCGCCGAAGACCTTTCGCGATGTCGCCGACAACGTCGTTGAGGATGTCTACGACATCAAGATCATTGCCTACGCGCCCAATTTCATCGCCCGTCCCAATGCGCCCTACGAGACACCATTGACAGATGATGTGCCGACGCCCATCCTTCGTGCTGGCATCGACGGGGCGGTGGCCGCGCTGGTGGTGAGCGCCAAAGACACATTGCTGGTTCAGACGCAGTAGCGCGGGACATGCACGGATGATTCGACCCCGGGGCCGGCGCTCCGGGGTCTTTTTTTGCGCGTCGGGAAATTTATCATTGACAAGCCGCGCCGCGCAGAGCACATAGGCATTCAGGCCGGCCTTGCGGTCATGCGGTCGCGTCTGCCAAGGTCCGCGCTTGCTTGCACGACGTGGAAGGATTGCCGAGAGAGGGGCAGGGGACAGGGACGGTCGGCGACCGTCTCCGCACAGAGCAACTTGAAGCGTTACATCAATCCCACGCGCCGCTTGTGTGCGCGCCCGGACTTCTTCATCCGCTCTCAGTTTGAGAGGCCAAGCCCGCCCTCCGGCGGGTTTTTTTGTGGGCCTGAGCAGCTGAAGAAATTGGAAAACCAGGATGACTGGAAAGCGGTGAATGTGCACTGGGAGACCACCTTCTCCGCTCAGGTCTCGCGGGACATCGGCGTGGCGCTGTGTCCACAATGGCTCTATGACAAGGAAGTCGACCGGGCCGGACGGTTCAAGCAGACGCCGGCCGTGGGCTTTTCGTGGAAGAACCTCTAAACGATCTCAAACCTGGAGGTCATATGCTTAAAGAGTTCAAGGAATTCGCCATGCGCGGCAATGTCATGGACATGGCCGTGGGTATCATTATTGGCGCCGCGTTCGGGAAGATCATCTCGTCGCTGGTCGCCGATGTGCTCATGCCGCCGATCGGCAAATTGATGGGGGGCGTGGATTTCAGCAACCTGTTCATTTCGCTGTCGGGCGGACAGTATGCGTCGCTGGAGGCCGCCAAGGCCGCCGGCGCCGCCACCATCAACTATGGCGTCTTCATCAACACGGTGATTGACTTCATCATCGTGGCCTTCGCGATCTTCCTGCTGGTTAAGGCGATGAACAAGGCCAAGCGCAAACAGGAAGCGCCGCCCCCCGAACCCACCACAAAGGCCTGCCCCGAATGCCTGATGGAGATCCCGATCAGGGCCACCCGTTGCGGGCACTGCGCGGTGGTTGTCGCCAGGTAATCGTTGCGTCACATGCGCGCGACGCGCCGCGCGGGAAAAACTCACGGGCGGATCATCGATCCGCCCCTATTCGTTGGGAGTGAGCAACTCGATCAGGCGATCCTGCTCGAATCCGACCACCGGAACGCCGTCAATGAGCGTGACCGGGGTCGAGCGAAAGCCCAGACCGATCAACTCAGCGCGCGCCGCGGGATCGGCGCGCACATCCTTGCGGGTATACGGAATGCCGTTGCGCGAAAGAAACTCTTCCGTCCATTCGCACGGCATTCAGTCGGGCTGGGTGTAAACGATGACCTGCTTCATCGGATCGGTCCGTCACGGCGCTGACTGCGAACGGGGGGAGTTGAACCCCCACGGGTTGCCCCACTGGATCCTAAGTCCAGCGCGTCTGCCAGTTCCGCCACGTTCGCAACTTGCTCGTGCGGACGCCGCTTGGCATACTACCGCACAAAGGTAGTCTACATTCTCCGTATCGACAGATCAAATCGTTTGCGCCGCCGCCGAAGGACCGACATGACCACCATCATCCTCTTGTTCGCCAGCAACCTCTTCATGACCGCCGCCTGGTATGGCCACCTCAAGTACAAGCACGTCGCCATCTGGAAGGTCATCCTCATCAGCTGGGGCATCGCCTTCTTGGAATACTGCCTGCAGGTGCCGGCCAACCGCTGGGGGTACGGCCAGTTTTCCGCCAGCCAGCTGAAGATTATACAGGAAGTCATCTCGCTGACCGTCTTTGCCGGCTTTGCGATCTTCTACCTCGGGGAGATACCCCGCTGGAACCACCTGGTGGCGTTCATGCTGATCGTCGCCGCGGTGGCCTTCGCCTTCTGGCCCGATGTCGTGCCCGTTCGGGGCCGGTAGGGGCTGCGGAAAGGATCCCGCCGCGATCCACCTGCGGAATCGCGGATCCCCCGCGCTGCGGCGTATCGGGATGACAGTTTGGAGAACCGAACTATATGTGGGGCCTTCAGTGCGGCCGGCGGGAGAATCTATTCCGGTTGGACCGCGGTGGGCCGGCCGTCGGCGTCCAAGGCCACCATGACAAACTGCCCCTGCGTGGCCAGGAAACGCTCGCCGGACAGCGGCAGCTCGGCGTGCATCTCGACGGCGACGGTCACCGAGGTGCGGCCGATACGCGTGATGTGCGCCTTGAGCATCACGATGGCGCCTTCGTAGACCGGTTTCTTGAACTCCACCCGATCGGAGGCGATTGTCACCATGACCTTGCGGGCGTACCGGGTGGCGCATATCCAGGCCGCCTGGTCCATCCACTGCAGGGCGTAACCGCCATGCAGGGTGCCGTAGTGATTGACCTGCGACGGAAAGACAATCTGTGTGAGCGTAAACTCGGCGTCGGGAATGGGGAGGTGTTCACTCATGGCATGGGCAATTCATGGTCCGGCGTCCGTGTTCCGAAGCGTTGGCGACGTAATAAGCCCGGTCCGGCGACAGCGATCAAGTTCTATCCGCATCGGCGCGCCGTTTAGGGCGAACGGCCACGCAGGGGGGTCGCTGGCCCCGTGCCGATCCACCGCCCATCCCGCCTCAGATGATCCGTTCCAATAAGAGCGAATCGATCTTGCCGTTGAAATACCCCTTCACATCATCGATCACCATCTTTGTTTCGTGGTCGACAATCCGGTTCTGCCGGCCGGTGAAGTAGGTGCGAACCAGCGATCCCCAGGCACCGTTGTGCTCTGAACCGGGCCGCGCCTGGCTGCGTTGGCGGTAATGGAGGTACGACAAATACATCTCCTGCGGCAGGTTGCCATCCTTCTCGATGGCGGCATCGGCGAGGAAGGTGATCGGAGGCGTCCCGCGTTCAGCCTGCGCGGTCACCTGGCGGCTCAGCTGCGCCACGAAGTGTCCCGCCTGGCTTTTCTTCAGTTTCTGCACCGTGACCGTCGCGCGCCGCGGAGCATCGGCCAGCGGCTGGACATCGGCCAGCACGATCACCTGGCCATCGATCGATTCGCGGCTCTTCGCGCGGCCGTCGGTGTCCACCGACGTCCGACGATAAATCCCGCGCTCATTCTTCAGCAACCCAAACGCGTTCATCCCGCCGATGTGCAACACGACCCCGTACTCCATCCGGTCGCCGGTGAGCGCCTCGCCGACGGCACGGCAGGGGTAACTGCGCCGACGCGCCCAACTCCGGTAGACGCCCGCCAGTTCGTGCACCCAGCGGATGTGATCGCGGCGGCTGGACTCCGCGGCGATGAGGACAAAGCAGTCCGCCGAATCGTACTTGCCCTCCAGCAGGATTTCCAGCTCCGCCGATTCCAGCTCCTTTGAGAGTCCCAGAACCTGCGACCGAACCCGGGCCTTTTCGGCGGCGGCCATTCGCGCCGGTGACGTTTGCAAGAGCGCGTCGATGCGTCCGCAGAGCGACTCCCACTTGTGGATGCGTTCGGTGCGGCGGTTCACCGCGGCGTAACGGCGGACGACTTCGTTCGCCCTGCCCGGCGTGTCCCAGAATCCCGGACGCAGCATCTCCTTTTGCAACGCCTGATGCTCCTGCATCAGCTCCTCATAACGCAGTTTCTGCTTGAGCGAGTCCACCCGGGCGGCCAGCGCGCCGGCCATGCCTTTCAATTCCTGCTGCGAGAGGGCGGTGACATCAGTTTGCTCTTTGTTCTGACGCGCCCGTAGATGGTCGGGTAACAGCCATTCCTCGGCACGGATCAGATGCGCCGTCGGCGTCCCTTCCTTTAGATTGATGCGAATGAGCGCGTCGGCGGGGACGGACTGACCGGCCATCACTTGCGCCAACGGCGTCGCGACCAGGCGCTCGACCGTCCGCTTGATGTTCCGCGCCCCGTAGCGGGCGTCGTAGCCGATCTCCATGATGTGATCGAGCACCAGCGGATCGACTTCGACCTGAATGCCGCGTTCAATGATCCCCTGTCGATCCAGCAGTTTCCCCACCTCGCGGTTGATGATCCGGCGGATTGCCGCTTCGTCGAGCGGAGTGAAGAAGACCAGCTCGTCGATCCGGTTGAGCACCTCCGGATTAAAGAACTCCCGGATGTCCTTCATCACCTGTTGCTGCAGGTCGCCAATCGTGTCGCCGCCGCCGAAGCCGATCTGCCGGTCGGTGTACCGGCGCGCGCCGAGGTTTGAGGTCATAATCACAAAACTCGACTGGAAGTAGGCCGGCGTGCCGGTCTCATCCTGCAGGATACCCTCGTCGAGCATTTGCAGCAGCAGATGAAAGACATCCGGGTGCGCCTTTTCGATCTCGTCCAGAAGTACGATGCTGAAGGGTGACCGGCGCACCTCGGCGAGAAAGTGCCCGGCCTGCGGATTGAACTGATGCGGCGCGGCGATCAATTTCGACGCGGCGTTGGCGTCGGAGTATTCGGACATGTTCAGCCGGATGATGCGTCCCCGGTCGCCGAAGACATACTCGGCGAGAACCTTGGCCATCTCGGTCTTGCCCACACCCGTCGGGCCGACAAACAGGAAACTGCGGATTGGTTTGTTCGGATCGTTGATCCGCGCCTTGAACGACGCCACTGCTTCGGTCACCGGACGGATGGCCTGATCCTGCCCCAGCACACGCTCGGCGAAGAAGGTTCGCAGGCGATCCTGATCCAACGGCACGCGTTCATCGACGATGAATTCGGGGATGCCGGTCGCGCGGCAGAAGGACGCGGTGACGTCGCCGGCGCCGACGGCGCCAGACGGTCTCGCTTCCGTCTCACGAGTGGCGATGACGCCGTCAAGGATCTCGCGCGCCTTGCCCGGAAAGGCACGGTAGGGCATGAAGGTCCGACCCAGGTTGTAAATCTGCTGCAGCGCGGGTGGGGAGAACTCCAGCGACCCCGCCGATGGCGCGTGCGCCCAGCTGTGAAGAATCTCGATCATCTGATCGCGCGACGGCTCGGTGACCGGAATCTCCTTCGCCATACGGAAGAACCGCGGTTCGCGCGCGCGCAGGTCCTCCAGCTGGCGGTGCGTCATCTCGCCGATCACAGCGATCTGGCGACGCTCGAGCAGCGGCAGGAACACGTCGGCGAACCGCGATTTGTCATCAGACACGCGCCCGACGCCGAAGATGTTATGCAGATCTTCCAGGTAGATGATCCGCTTGTTGTCCAACGACGCCATGTGACAGAATGCCAGCAGCCGCTCCTGCCAGGTGCCGAGAATGCCCGCACCCGCCACGAGAACGCTGGTGGATGACTCGATGATCGCGTGTCCTTCCAGGCCGCTTGGAGCGGCGGGGCCGGCCAGCGCACAGGCCAGCGCCCGCACCGTCTCGCTTTTCCCGACGCCCGATGGCCCGGTCAATACGATGCAGAGGGGTCCCCCGGATTGCAGCGCGTGGGCCAGACGGGCAACATCCGCCGCGGAAGCGGACACGGGCGCCGCCCGTTTCTTGGCCCGGTACTGCGCGGTCAGATCGATGCCGAATTCCTGGAGTTCCGCCTGCTCCGGTTTCTCAAGCTTTGCTTCGGAGACGCCCGGCTTCTGCCGATCCCGACGCGATTTGGCGGGAAGCGCGTCCGCGATCAAGTGCAGGGCGTAGTTGAATTCACTCGGGTTCTGGCCGGGATAGATGCGACGGGCGATGTCCTCGTCGAGGCGCGCGGCGAGTCTTTGGGCATCGCGGAACTCCTTTTGCTCGATGCGAGCCCACATCAGGAAGTAGCGAGACTCGATCGAATCCGCTGCCAGCGAGCTCAGCAGCTCGGCGCACTCGATCAAAGACTCCCGGGCACTGAAGAAGTCCGAACGGTGTTCCCGGTGATAGAGAAGCAGCCGCAGGAAGAACGCGGCATAGGCCATCTGGTCGCCGATTTCCAGTTGGATGGCGTAGCCAGGGTGCTTGGGATTACCAAGATGTTTCTCTCGGAACTCCTGGTATACGGCACGGGATGGTTCCGGTTCCGCGTCCAGGTAGCGCATCTGCGTCTGCCGCCCGAGGCCGCGGTCGGCATAGAGCGTGAGGTACTCCCAATGGATGGCGGCCAGCAGACGGTCATCGCCGCCGCGGCGCCGCCATTTGATGATGTCGTAGATGCCCCGAAGTGCATCGCCGACGGGACCGTCATTCCGTTCCATCTGGCGCAGAAGGAAGCGAATCGACTGCTCGTCCATTCCGAAATAGCCGAAGCAGTCGCCGAGGATGAAATAGTGACGATGGCCGAAGTAATTGGCGTTCTGGCTCCGGCGCAACAATTCCACCGCCGTCGGCAACAAATCGATCGAATGCGCCGCCTCGGCCTGCAGATAGCACAGTTCCGGTTTATGGCGGAATCGTTCCTTGATCGTGTCGACCAGCCGGAAGGCCTCGTCACGATAATTGCCGCTGATCAGCAGATTCTCCAGCCGTCCATAGATCGCCAGGGGATCGAACGAGTCCCGCACTCCTTCCCACAAGGCCTGAATCTCGGCGTCGGCCCCGTCTTCCAGCGCGGCGTAGGCGTCCGCCAACGCGAGGTAGTAGTGCGCGTCGCGTCCGCCCGCCTTGATGGCCCGTTCGTACCAGGTGATCGCGTCGCGGACAAACTGCCGCCGCATCAGCGCATCGCCGTACCGGTGACAGAACTGCGGGAGATTTTCAAACCGCGATGCCAGCGCCTTGCAGCGCGCCACCGCCCCGGCGAAATCCCTCTCGTTCAACAACCGCGTGATCTCGATGTCTTCGGCGCGAAACTGCTCGGCCAGCAAGGTCCGTAGCTTGTCGGAACTGGTCATCAGCGTCTTTCAGGCCATGGTCGATCTGGCGGTTCGGTTGGACGGCTGTCAACAATCTAAGTCCGATTTGTCTCAAAGGCAACGGGGGCGGCAAGTGCGCCGCAGATGCTACACTCCGGCGTAGAAAAGCGGACGGATCGGCTCCCGCATTTGGGGAGTATTGTGCCAAATGGTCTACAAGCCGCCGCGCTGGATGCTATTACATAAATTCCCTTCGCCTCCTCTTTCGGCGGAGCGACACGTGGGCGGCCGCGAATCGTACGGTCGCTCTCTAATCCAGGAACATCATCGGGCTCTCGCCGCTGACCAAGCGCGAGGTGTACTCGGCGTTCATCAGGATCCGATGCCCGTACGGCAGACGGATCGTCCGATGATCCCGGTAGGTCAGGGTGCCCCGCGCGTAGGTGGTCATGTCGCGCTTCATCACCTTCCAGTCCCAGCGTTTGCGCGAGGGATCCTGCAGCAGCAGATCACGATAGGTCTCTGCGGAGATTGCCTGGGGACTGCCGACACACATAGACCGTGGTCCCGCCGCAACGGTACAGTTCTTCCACATGATGCGGCGAGCCGAGACCGCGGCGAATCTGCTCATTCTTCATGCCATCGCCTCGTTTGCAACCAAGCTCGGCTCCGCCAGCCGTGTACATCCGGGTACACGTTCATACGAACGGACGCTCCGATACGGGCAAAGTGCTTCTTCAAGTGCGCGAGCCGGTCCATTGTCTTCCTCCCTCTCCCTGGTAAGGCACTCTTAATCCTGCACACGCGATCCGGGCAAAGCTCTCCACCGCCGTTCCACAGTAAGCGTGGCCAAGCCGCGCATCATGCGCGCTGATCTGCTGTATCCTCATGCCGGAGGGCGTTCGCTCTGCGCGGCGTGTACTAATGGACAGGCGCACCACGGCATCGCGGCAGACACGAACGCATCCACCCGGCCATTGCTCTTCAGTTGTGATGGTGGCAGACTACGATGGAAGAAGGGGGAGGGGTGACACCAATGATTCGGAGCGTGCTCGCTCGCTTGTTCCCTATCCCTCGACTCTCCAGTCAGTCTGCCCTATTGCAACTCGCCTACCTAGCGATCGCACCGGTGTCCTGCGACTGCTCATTCTGCTGCCTCCTTCGGCATGGTTGACAGGTTCGGAACGGTGCAACATGCGGACTCCTATTCCGGGCACGCATCATGCCGCGGATGGCACTTATACGCGTGCCGCGTATCGCTGTTGAAGAAAACAGTGTTGGGTCGCGGGTTTTGTAGAAAAAAATCAGATGGCGCCGCGCGATTCAACCCGCACTTCCCAGATCTGCTTTTCCACGGCGGCCACCGGAATCCTGACCGGCAGAAATTGCTCAATCACCTGGATGTTGGTAAGGGTGTGGAGTGTCGGACGCACCGTGCGGAAGACTCCGCCGCCGGCCAACGCCAGCGGGATTAGCAACTGGTCGGCCAGGTGCGAGCCAACCGGCGCGTCCGACTCAACATAGGCAGCCACCTCATCGGCGAGACGTTGCGCGACCTGTTCGGCGGAAACGCCGCGCTGCCCGATAGCGGAAAACACCTCGGTCAAATGCTCGCTTTCGATTGCTACGAACAAAACATTACCGGGCGAGATGGCATTGGCAGACGCGTCGATGCGCAATTGCTCGCGGCTCCAGGAAAAACGGCTCGCCAGCGCCCGCAATTCACGGTGCGCGATATCCTCATTCAGTTGGACAACCAGCGCGCGTGCCAGCGGAGGTCGCATCGGGCCGCGCGCCTGAAGCGACAGGGGAGAGAGTCGGGCGACCGGAGCGATCGTTGCCTGCATGCGGCCGCCGCCGGCAGGGTAGAACCCATACCGATCGAGGCGCAGTTGCACTGTCGGCCCCATCCGGGCCAGGAGCGGGGCGAAGGTCTGGCGCAGAAAGTCGAACGGCGGGGCAAACGGGTTGTGTGTGCCCCCCTCCAGAATCAACTCCGACGGGGCATCCGCCAACATCAGCGCCGGCAGCACGGTCTGCAACAGCAGCGTGCAACTGCCCGCGGTTGCGATCGTGAACCGATACGATCCGGGCCGCACCGGGCCGGGGGCAAAATACAGCGACGTTGAACCAACCGCGGCGCCGCGGACCTCCGCGCCGCTCACTTGCGCCGCCGCCCGCACCGCGGCCAGATGCTGATGCCCCAATCCCGGCTTGGGACGGTGTGCGCGTATGTTCTCGATGCGGACCGGCGTCCCGGTGACCAGCGACAATGCCACAGCGCTGCGCAGAATCTGCCCGCCGCCCTCGCCCATCGCGCCGTCCAGAGTGACCAACTCCGCCATGTTTGTTTAGTCCTCGACTTCGAACCGCTCGTCGCGCAGCCAGCGCCGCACCAGCGCCTCGTTCGGGAGCAGCCGCCCGACCACGCGGTATCGCGAAATCGCCAACACCGAGGATGTCAGCGCCGACTCGCGGATGACCATCGACGGCGGCGCGTAGGACACATGGCAGAAGTCCACCGACCCATCCTCGACGATCAGGAAACCGACGTGGCAATCAAGCCCCACCATGTAGAGTCCGTCGCCCATGGCCGCCACCTCCGCGACGAATCGTTCGAGCGGCGCATTCGACCAGCGCCGCCGAAGCGGTCGGGAGACGAAGCTGGCGATGATCCGTTCCGATGGCTCCTGCGACAGACGCACCCGCGGGAGATTGAAGCCGACATCACGCAGGCAAGTGGTGACAAAGTACCCACAGGCAATGGTCCCGACACCCGGGGTCTGGGTCGTGCCGTTGTAATCCCACGCCGTGCCATACCAAAGCGGGAAAATTGAATCGCACAGCCACATCCTCAGCCGATGGCTTGCGACATCGATCAGACTGTCGCGGGCCGAGCCGTTGCGCGCAAGCCGGAACTCGTCGCGCAGACGCTCGGTCTCTGTCCGGACGGCATGCTTCGTCAGCGCGTATTCGAATGCGACTGGCCCCGGCGTCGCGGTCTGGGCGCTGGCTGTCACGGAAACGATCCCGGCCAGCAGGACGAGCAGAGCCGCGCACATCCATGCGCTCGCCAATCGGTCAGCGGAGTGTGTCACGCGGGACAATCCCCAGGACATTCGGCAACGGCCTGGCCTCGCGGTTGTGGTCGTTCTCATTGAACCCAGTCTCATAACTGCCCGCGACATCGCGTGTGATCGAACCGTAGCGCAGATAGAACTGCGCCTCCGGTCCGCCTTCGAGATGTTGCGCGCAGACCAGATCGATCGGCAACTCCAGGAGGATGTTGTTGAACTCGTGCATCGGGTACGGCGAGCGGCAAAAGATGAAGAGGATGCGTCCCTGACGGTCCTCACCCAGCGCCGCCTCGCTCCAGCGCTCGTCCGATGGCGACCAGCGGTTGTCGCCGGGACGGGCGATCAGTCGCAGATTCTGGATCACGCAATCATACTGCGCCATCACCGTGTCCCATTCGACCTGGTCCAGGTCAACGATGCGAAATGGCGGCAGCCCGTCGCGACGCGGCGCAAACGCCGCCACCGATTGGTAGTTGTTCTTACCGGCGCTGTTCACATGCCCATCGCAGCGCATGTACCCGACGTGCGTGCGGAAATCCTCCTGATACATCCCGGCATTGATGGCCGCCGCAAGGCCATATCGCTCGCACCATTGCCGGGCCGTCAGGTTCCCGGTCTGCCGGCTTGCGTCGCTGGCCGTCAGCGCTATCAGCTCCCAGTGGACGGGATCGACGCGCAGAATCAAGACAAGCGAGTCTCCCTCCGAGGTGCGCCGTTGCGCCTTAAACTCTCCCAGCTCCAACCCGGGGGCGAGGACAGCCCAGTCCCCGGCCACACCCGCCAGCGGGGACAGGAGGATTGTCGCCACGATGATCGTAGACCTGAAGCGATGCCGCATCCTTCTCACTCGATCTCCGGCGCCGGGACTCCCATAGCCGCCAGCGCCTCGGCGGCGCGCTGGAGAGGATAAGGAGCGCAGTTGATGCAGAGCGAACTCAGAAAGTGGTCTACCAGTCCGTTGACAGCCGTGATGGAGCCACCCGGCATGTGCCTATCCAGTTGTCCGGGCAACGCCCCCCGGGACTTGCGCCACTTCGCCCACCGATTACGGATGGCAGAACTTCGACTCCGCCGACGCGCCGCGAAGCGCGACATCAATCATCATGACCACGTCGATGATATTCGTCTCGCCGGAGCAGTCTACATCTCCCGCTCCGTGCAATGATCTGGCGTACCACGAACACCCGCGGGGCCTGATCGGCGGGGTGCCGCGAAAAGCGACGTCAATAACTGAGACGACATCGCGAACGTTCGTCACACCGTCGCAGACAGGATCGCCGTGGCAGCGACAGACCGATTCCGGTCCAGGCAGGTACTCGAGAAGCCGATATTCAATTGCTGCGCCCCCAACGCCGATCATAGCCCACCATACGGGGCCGATGTCGCGCGCGAATGCTCCGCTCCAATAGATGTCGTAGCACGCGGGAGGAAGGCATCCTCCGAACATGCAGATGGCATCGTCGTATGACCCCTGTGGAGGCGTAATCTGCCAACCGCAGGGGACCGTCTGCGCAAAGTCATGGCCATCCATTTGGCCCGGCGACCACGGTTCCGAATACGGCCGGGAGAACAGAAACAACGGCTTCTCTTCCGCGCCGGGCGAATCGCAACGATAGATGTCGCCGATGGAATCACCCCGGACCCAACAGGAGAACGACGGCAGCCAGGGCGTAGAGAGGTGATAGAACATCTGCCCGCATACGAGCCGGACATCGTCAATACGGGCAGTCTCCTGACCGAGGACTGTGTCCAGGATGTTTCCGTATTTCTCGTAAACCCACTGGCTTCCCAGCGTCATCGGGAAATACGGCGACTGGGCCGCCTGCGCACCCGTCGCGGCGACCGACAGCACGACGACCAAAAGCCCCCCCACAAGGACAAGCATACGCGACTCGCGCATCAGACCCCCGTGGTCAATAGTTGGACTGCGACAGCAAATCTATGATAATATCTAATCGCCGGAATCGTGCCGAAATATCTTTCGGGTGAGTGGAAATTAGTCAGCCATTGCGACCGGGTGAATCCGCCATCGCATGAACGAATGCGGCCTCGGCCAGTGTCTCCAGTTCCCGGTACCCCCATTGTCCGAAGTCGTTGACGCGCATCGCCAAAGCCCGCGGTACTCCCTCGATCCCCAGATGGGTGCCACTCAATGCGCCGGTCATCGCCGCCGTCGTGTCCACATCGCCGCCGACCGCAATCGCAGCGCTGATCGCATCGACGTAACTGTCAGGGTGGCGCAGAAAAGCATACAGACTCCAGAGCAGACTGGGGATCACAAAAGGCGAGATTCCCGGCCATCCGTCTTCGAACCCCTGGGCCTTGCCGGCGCCGCAGATGTGCGCTCGCGCCTGCGCCTCAGGACGGTCCAACCACATCCAAAGTTCTTCGATCAGCCGGGCAAACTCCGCATGATATGGTTCCATCGCCGCCGCCAGACGACCGAGGAAGTCAATCGGTCGATCCACGGCGCCGTCATCCAGGATGAGCGCCACCGCGAGGGCCATGCCGACCGATCCGGCCGCGCAACGCGGGTCATGATGCGTAATCCAGCCCTGCTCTTTCGCGACTGTGGTCAGTTCCCGTCTGTTCCGGAGGTAGTACAGACCGATTGGTGCGGCGCGCATGATGGTGCCATTTCCCGCCGACGGAGCCGGATCACCCGCCTGGTCCCATGCAATGCCTCGATTTAAACGCCGCGCGGCATTGTCGCAGGCAATTCCCCGGCCGACCACTCGGTCTTCGCGGAACATCCGCGCGATCCGATCGGCATAATCGACCGGGTTCCAGCCGCGCTGTGTGACCAGACTCTCCCGCAGTTCTCGCGCCAGTTGCGAATCGTCGGTGTACTGCCCCGACCAATCGATGAGATCGGGCAACTCGCCGTCAACCCACCGCCGCAACGCCTCACGGATGTACTGCTGGCAGGCATCTGCGTCATAGCCCTCGACCGGGCGGCCGAGCGCATCGCCCAGGCATTCACCGATCAGGCAACCGACATACTGGCTGCGAGTCGGACCTGTGGAGGACGTTGCCAATCGTCCCTCGACATCCGTGAGCGTAAAGGTGCGGGCGTACCGTCCCGCGCGGGATTGGTAGCGGTGCAGGGACTCGAACCCCGGACACGCGGATTATGATTCCGCTGCTCTAACCAGCTGAGCTACACCGCCCTTGGGGAGGCAATTTTAGGGGAAATTCACAGCCGAGTCAAGCCGTTCACTGTTGATCGATCGATCCGAACAGTCCCGGCGCGGCGGCCGCGGTCGCCTGGCGACGGCGGGAAACCGGCTCCGTACGCGGATGGCGGCGTTGCGTGCCTGACATGGGACGAGCCCGATGCGCGCGCTCGGGTTCGATTTCCCGCTTGAGTATCAGCCGGAATTGCGGCAAAAGCCGCCCGCGCGAACACCGTCCACAGTAGAGTTCCGCCGGCTTCATCCGACGGTACTCGCGCCAACAACTCGGGCAGGCGTACACCAACCGCGCCTTCGGATGGATGCCATCGTATTCGCGACAGTGCACGCTTGCGCCCACCCGCTGAGCTTCGCGACGGAACGCCGGGCCGTGTCCCGCATAGCGCAGGTGAATCATCTCGTGCTTGAGGGTGTCGTCGACATCCTGCGGGAAGCGCTCGTGATAGGGGCGCGACAGCGTGATCAACAGCCGGTGCCGCTGGCAGGTGCCGGCAATCCGCATCCGTGTCGACCAGCGGATGGACGCCGCCGGCAGGCGCGACTTGAACAGCGTCTCGTTGAACCAGTCAAAGCGGCGTTGCAGCTCCGCCTCATCCGGCAGAGCCGCCATGCTCCCGGTCAGCAGATCCAGTTGGCTCATGCGTCGGGGATCAGTTGTCGAAGCTGCAGCCGCAACAGCCGCCGCTGCCGCAGGCGGGCGCCGCATCGTGGCCGCCCGAGGTTGTGGCGAAGGCCGCCTGCTTGCGAATCAGGACCGTCGCCTGGCACTGCGGACAGGACAGCGAGGCCGCTTGATTGTCCGAGAAAACCAGTTCTTCAAACGTGTGATGGCAGGACTGGCATTGATAGACATAGATGGGCATGTGCTTGGTCTCCGTCGGAGCCGTGGCGCGGTTCTCCGCGGATCAAGTTAGCGCGTCGCGCCCCGTCGCGCCAGCGCGTTCCGCGCGCGGGTGGGCCAATCAGGACATGGAAGGGGACTGCGGCAAACGGGCGATACGAACCCGACGGATGCGCTGGCCGTCCATCTTCTCGATCGTGATCTTCCAGCCGTGCTCTTCGATCGACTGCCCGACCCGCGGGACGCCGCCGACACGGTCGTAAATGAGGCCGCCGATGGTCTCGAATTCCTCATCGGGGGCCTCGATGCCCAGCTCCTCGGCGATGTCGAACAACGAGACCACGCCGTCGGCGAGGATGACATCGTCGCTTTCGCGCTCGATGGGCCGCCTTTGGCCATCGTGTTCATCCTCGATCTCGCCCACGATCTCCTCGAGGATGTCTTCCAGCGTGACCAGCCCCGCGGTGCCGCCGAACTCGTCGACCACGATGGCAATATGCGTCTTGAGCCGCTTGAATTCTTCCAGGAGCGCATCGACGCGCTTGGTCTCGGGCACGACAAACGCGCGGCGCGCCAGCGCCGACAGTTGGATGTCGCCTTCGGCCTCGGCGCAGAAAAGGTCTTTCACGTAGAGGATGCCGACGATGGTGTCGAGCGTCCCATCGTACACCGGCAGGCGGGAATGGCCGGACTCGACGATCTTTCGGCGCACATCCTGCACAGTGGCGTCCACC
>DATMBC010000030.1 GCA_035559435.1 bacterium | reverse complement strand
GCCGGACGAACGGTGGCGCGCAAGGAAGCGCCCGCCGAGCCGCGTCGCAGCGGCATGGCCGCGATGATCCAGGCGGGGACGATTGTGCGGCACCCCAAGTTCGGTGAGGGGGAAGTCATCGCCATCCGCGGGATGGGGGATGGCGCCACTTGCGATGTCAATTTTCGCAGCGTCGGGACCAAGACGCTGATGCTGCGGTTTGCGCCGCTGGAGATCCTGCGGAATTGAATTGTGACACAATCAGTTGGCAATCCCCTTGCCAACAGTCAGATTCCCCGCGTATATAGGAGTGACAACTCCGAGTCCCGTTGGCCCTCTGGGTCGGCGGGAACGCTACGGCCCGATGGGCAACTGTCCGGCCAGCCCGTGTTTGGCAAAGGAGCACAGAGACTCACACACCGACCGATGCGTTTGCCTGTTTTTGTGCGGTCGGATTTTTGTTTATGTGGACCGACATTCCCGACATCGACTGCCGTGATGCCCTGGGGCGGCGTCCGCGCTATCTGCGCATCGCGGTGACCGCGCGCTGCAATCTGCGCTGTCTTTACTGCGCGCCGGAAGGCGATGACCCGCATCGCCCCGAGGCGGCGGCGCTCTCCGACGAGGAACTCCTGCGGGTGGCGCGTCTGGCCGCACGCATCGGGGTGCGCAAGGTGCGTTTCACCGGCGGCGAGCCGCTTTTGCGCCACGGGTTGCCGTCGCTGATGAAGACCATCCGGGCCCTGCCCGGCGTTGCGGAGATCTGCCTGTCGACGAACGGTTACCTGCTGGAGCAGCAATTGGAATCGCTGGTTGAGGCGGGATTGTCGACCGTCAACATCTCGCTGGACACGATGCGCGCCGACCGTTTTGTCCGGATCACGCGTCATCGCGGGGTCGAGCGTGTGCGCCGGGCGCTGGAGGCGGCGCTCGCGCATCCGGCGATGCGGCGGGTGAAGGTCAACATGGTGGTGATGCGCGGGATCAACGATGATGAGATTCCCGCGTTCATCGATCTGTGCGCCGACCCGAAGATCGATGTCCGGTTCATCGAATTCATGCCGACCGCCGAGGTCGACTACTCTCGCGACATGCTGGTGCCCGAGGCGGAGGTGCGCCAACGAATCGGACGGCGGCTCTCGCCCATCCTCTCCGATGACCCCACCGCGCCGGCGCGGCTGTGGAAATTGGAGGGGTTGCCCGGACGGGTCGGGTTCATCTCGACGATGACCCACAAGTTCTGCGCCAATTGCACGCGTCTACGCGTCACCGCCGACGGCCGCATCGCCAACTGCCTGTTCTCCGAGACGCTTTTGGATCTCAAGCGATTGATGCGCGGGGGCACAAGCGACGATGAGATCACGCAGGCGCTGGTCGCCTACTGGAAGACCAAGGCTCCGGCGCACCGGCTCGATGATCCGGCGTTTCTCGGACGTCCGACGATGATTGCCGTGGGCGGATAGCGGATCCGTCAATGGACGATGCGGGGCTGTCTCGGTCAATCGAGACAGCCCCGCGTGTTTGGACGTGACTACGGTCCGCAGGGATCACAAAACGCGGTGTTGGGATCATCGCCGCGGAAGGCCGCGCCGACCATCAGCACCACATCGATCACGTCGGTCGAGCCGGAGCAGTTGACGTCGCCGCGTCCGTTGTGGACACAGGCGGGATCCAGCGTGTCGCTGTTGCCGCGAAAGGCGACGGCGACGATGCTCACCACATCCTGGATGTTGGGGTTGCCGTCGCAGATCGGGTCGGCATGGCAGGCGCAATCGCAGGGCGGGCCGATGACGGCGGCGCCGCCGTTGACTTTCGGAACGAAGTTGGTGGCGTTGGCGACAGCGAAATAGGGATGGAAGCCGATCTGCCCGACGGCGAATCTCACCGTGTCGCCCGGAGTGGCGTCGTTGGGAATGGTCAAGTGCAGCCGCGCGATCGGACCGTTGCCCGGCGCCAGATCGGGGGCGCCGCCGCCGGCGTCGGTGCGCAACAGGACCACAATCTGGCCGGTGGGCCGTGAGTCATCGAGTATCTGCCGTGTCTCGAAATAGGACGTCCGGCAACCGACAAAACTGATCGAGTCGAAGGTTGCCAGTTCCGGCACGCCGGACAATGTGATCGGCAAGCGCAGTTCGTCGATCGGCACCTGGTTGTGCAGGTTCACATCCCAGACCACGCTGGTGTTGCGGTCAAACCCGGTGTCGGCGACATGAAGCGTTTCGGCCAACGCGAGCACATAGGCCGGTTCGAGAGCGGTATCGACGCCGCCCGGGCCGGCGACCGCCAGCGAGACATCGTAGATGCCGGGAGTTGTGTATGTATGCGTCGGGTTGGCGACCGTTGCCTGTCCGCCATCGCCGAAATCCCATGCCCAGGCGTCGAGATCCATCCCGGCGGATGTAAACGCGGCATCCAAAGGAACTTCGCCGACCCGCGGCGCGGCGGCGAAGGCGGCGCTGGCGGCGTAGGGATGCACTGTGAACTGGAAGATGAACAGACGGCCATCGATGTTGGAGGCATAGACCCGGCCGCTGCCATTGGTATGGGGATAAACGCCCCAGCAGCCCTCGTAGTCGGCGTTGTCGTTGGCGAGGTAGGTGTCGAAGACCGATTTCACCACCAGGCATTCGGGATAGTTGAAATCGAGAACCGACACGCCGGAGGTGTAGTGCGAGATGAAGAGGTAATCGCCTTCGATGTGGGCGTTGTGGGGGATGCGGCCCGGCCCGATGTACTGATCGACCAGCGAAATGTTGCCCAAGTCCTCCATGTTCCAGACTTTCATGGTGCGTCCGACGGGGACCTCCTCAGTGGACGCGAGATACCGCCGGTCGGGCGAGGGCCAGACGTTGTGGACATACCCGCCGCCGGGGATGGTGACGCGCGCCAGCATCACCGGCGCGGCCTTGTTCGCGCAGTTCCAGATCGAAAAAGAACTGTTGTAGGCCTCGGCGGCGTAGACGGTGTCGTTGAAGGCGGTCATGTCGTGGAGGTCGCCGGTGGTGACGCCGCCCACCTCCACCGGGGCTTCGGGATTGGCCAGCGACACGATGCGGAAGCCGCTGTAGTTCTGCCGCACCAGATAGCAATAGCCGCGCGCGGTGTCGATCGAGATGCAGTGGCTGCGGACGTTGCTGCCGAAGACATAGCTGCCGACATAGCGCACGCTGTCGGGCAGATAGCGCATGTCGATGATCATCATGCCCTGTTTGTCTCCGGTGCACTCGGAGACGGCGTAGCAATAATTGCGGTATGTCTTCAGCTCGCGCCACTGGCAGAACTGCGTCGGCACGGTGTCGACCACGGTCATGGTCTGGACATCGACAAAGCCGATGCTGCGCTGTCCCCCCATGATGGCGTAATGGCGGCCATCGGGCGCCTCCCAGCCCCAGCAACTGGCACCGCCCGACTGAAATTGGAAGACCGCGATGCTGTCGAAGTCAATGTCACGGCGGGGCGGCAGGGTGTCGCACTGGGCGGCGAGCATGGCCGGGGTGGCGCCGATGAGCGCGGCGGCGGCCAAGGGGAGGAGCAACAGGCGCAGCGATATCATCTCAGATGTTCATCCGATGGAGCCGATGTTCAGGCTCCGGTTACGGGTTGCAGGGATCGCAGAATGTCGTGTTTGGATCCGCGCCGCGGAAGACGACGTTGACCATCAGCACCACATCCACCACACCGATGCTGCCCGAGCAGTCGACATCGGGCCGTCCGACATGCGGGCAGGTGGGGTCGACATCCGGCTCCATCCCGCGGAAGGCGGTGTTAACCGTCTCAACAATGTCCAGCACATCGGGCTGACCATCGCAGACCGGGTCGGCGTGGCAGAAGCAGTCGCAGGCGCCGACGATGGTGGTTGTGCGTCCGGCCAATTCCGGCACAAAGTCGGTCGTGGTCGTAAAGGCCCGCAGCGAATGCTGGGAGAATCCCATGGGGGGATTGGTCATCACGATAGTGTTGCCGGGCATTGCCGTGTTTTTCACGGTGAAATGGACTTTGAGGATGGGGCCGGAACCGGGCGGCAGGGGCGGGCTGCCCTGGCCGTTGTTGGCTTTCAGTTTGATCGCCACTTGGCCGATCCCGCGGGCATCATAGACGACCAGCTTCTGTTCGAAGTAATCGGTGCGGCAGCCAATGGTGCTCACCGAGTCGAAGGTGGCCAGAGAGGGCACATTCGACAACTGCACCGGGATCTTGATCTCGGTCAGCGGCACGTGGTTGTTGTAGCGGATCTCCCAGATGACGCTGGAGACCGGGATGGCGGTGGTGTCGGGGACCACCAGGGTCTCGGCCAGCGCGGTGATGTAGTTGTACCGGGTGCGCGATCCCTCGCCAGCGGGGGCGTCGATGGTCAGTTGCACATTGTAGATTCCGGCGGGGTAGAGATGCGACGGGTTCTGCGCCGTTGCGGAGTCGCCGTCGCCGAAGTACCACTTCCAGGCGGTGGCCAGCGGCGAGGCATCGGTAAAGGCCACCAACAGCGGCGCGCTGCCCAGCGTCGGCGTCGCGGTGAAGTCGGTGTTGACGACATTGGTATGGAAGATGAAGAAGCGGCCGTCGATGTTGGAGGCGTAGACCGTCTGCCGCCCGGCGGTGTGGGGATAGACCCCCCAGCAGCCGTCGAAGATCGGCGAGTTGTTGGGCTCGTAGGTGTCGAAGAGCGCCACCTCGCGCGGACATTCGGGAATCGAAATGTCCAGCACGCTCACGCCCGACGAGTAGTGCGACAGGTAGAGGTAATTGCCTTCGATATGGGCGTTGTGCGGAATGCCGCCGGGGCCGAGGTACTCGCCGACCATGAAGATGCCGGCCATGTTCTCCATGTTCCAGATCTTCATCGTGCGGAAGTCGGGCAATTCCTCGGTGGAGGCCAGGTAGCGCCGGTCGGCGGTCGGCCAGAGATTGTGCACGTACCCGTTGCCGGGGATGGTGACACGCGCCAGCATCACCGGCGCGGCCTTGTTGGTGCAATCCCAGATGGAGAAGGAGCTGTTGCCGCCTTCGGCGGCGTAGACGGTGTCGTTGAAGGCGGTCATGTCGTGCAGATCACCGGTGGTCACCCCGCCGATGTCGACCGGCGCCTCGGGATTGGCCAGGGACACGATGCGGAAACCGCTGTAGTTCTGGCGGACCAGATAGGCGAAGCCGCGGGCGGTGTCGATCGAAATGCAGTGGCTGCGGATGTTGCTGCCGGAGACATAGGCGCCGACCACGTGGACGCTGTCGGGCAGGTACTTCAGATCAACGATCATCATCCCGGCGTTGGGAGTGCCGGTGCATTCGGAGACGACGTAGCAATAATTGCGGTAGGTCTTCAGCTCGCGCCAGCCGCAGGACTGCATCGGCGCATGGGCGACATGGGTCATCGTGCCGACATGCACGATGTCGATGCCATTGCCGGTGCCCATGATGGCGTACTCCTCGCCGTCGGGCGCAATCCAGCCCCAGCAGTTGGCGCCGCCGGAAAACTGGAAGGTGGCAAGACTGTCAAACTGAATGGGCGGCAGGGGCGGGAGGGTGTCGCAGTCCACCGCGGCGGCGGAAGGGGTGATCAACGTGACGGTCAGATAGAAGCCAAGCGCGCACAACAGGGCAGTGACCCGATTCATGAAACCTCGCTTAACGACGCAGACGCTGGGATTTGCGATCCAACTGGGCAGTAACGTGGTTGGCCCACCCTGGCCAAACATGATCAATATACCCCCGATTTCCGCCCCTGTCAAGGTGATTGTCGCCCTTGAACTTCGAGGGAACCGAACGGCGGAATATTCGGTTCCGGTCCGGATCGGGCGTCGCGCCGCGGATTGACTTGCCGACCATTCTGGTCGATTATCCGGATGCACTGACCAGGGCGAATTCAACGATTGCGAAGAGCAGAAAACTGGAAGGAGTCGAACATGGCCGCAAAGGGCAAAGACAACAAGGCGCTGGTCGCCGAATTGAACAAGGCGCTGGGCTGGGAGTTGCGGGCGCAGGCGATGTATGCGCACTACGCCGCCTATGTGAAGGGGCTGGAGAGCATGACCCTGCAGGGGCATTTCGAGGAGGAGGCCAAGGAGTCCTTTGTCCATGCCGCGAAAGTGCGCAACATCATCGCCGAATTGGGCGCCGAGGCAACGACCAACCGCGATACCGCCCCGATCGCGCACACCACGTCGACCAAGCGCATGCTGGAAGAGGCGCTGAAGACGGAAAAGTCGGCGGCGGCGCAGTACGAAAAGATCCTCGCGCTCTGCGAACACCCGGTCCACCGCCACGATCTGGTCCACATCATGATGGACGAGCTGCGCGCGGTGGTGGAGGTGGAGACGCTGCTGGGGCGTTAGTGAATGGCATGGGCCGGCCCGCTGGAGGAGACTAATAGAGCGGGATCTCGTAGCGGGTCAGGCCGGTGGGGGTGGCGATCCAGAGGACTTGGTCGGCGGTGAGGGCCAGGTCGGTGATGGTGTAGTTGGCCAGCGGGTGGGTCTCGGGTGTGAGGATCGTCATGATGTTGGTCAGATGGACAAGACCGAGACTGGTGCCGATCCAGGGTTGGCTATCGCGGTTGGTCAGAATGGCGTAGACCCAGTTGGCGGGCCAGCCGGTGGACTTGCCATGCACCAGCCAGTGGGAGCCGTCGAAGCTGCTGGCGGCGGCGAATTTGCTTTGATGCCCGCACCAGACATTGCCGTTGGCGGCCACTTCGATGTCGAACACCTGCTGTGCACCCAAGTCGCCGCCAGCGCTGGTGTAGACCGTCCAGACGCCATCGTCCAGATGCGCCGCGCCATCGCCGGTGCCGAACCAGAGACTGCCATCCGGGGCGGCGTCGATGTCCCAGACCACATAGTGCGGCAATCCGGAGTTGGCGGCGGTGAGCAGCGTCCACGCGTCACCGCCCCAGCGGGCAACCCCGCTTGCCCCATCGCTGGCCCAGAGGGTTCCATCGGATTCGACGAACAAGGCCACGATCGTCCCGGCTGACAGGCCGGCGTCGACGCTGCTGAACAGTCGATGCCCGGACCCCTGCCATGCGACGCCGGCGATGAACCCGTTTCCGCCGCACCACATCAAATCACGCGTCATATCATAGGCCAACGCGGTCACGGCATCCAATGGTTGACCGTTGACGGGATCGATCCGTGTCCATTGTCCGGCGGCATGCACAACCAGCCTGCCGCCGTGGCTGGCGCACCAGACCCGGCCGGCGCCGTCGATGGCGACGGCGTTGATGATGTGGCTCTCCAGAGGTGTGTTTGCGGTGCTGAAAGTTGTCCATTCGCCCAGCGTGCTGACCTGAAGCGGCGGCGACCAGGCAGAACGATTCCCCTGTTCATCCACCGCGCGAATCACCACCCGGCAGGCGCGCGCGGGCAACAGATCGGCGATCCGCAATGACTCGGGCTGACCGGCGGGACGGGGCCAGGCCTTGTGCGTGATGGCGCGTTCGCCGATGCCCGAGGCGGTGACCGTCAGCTCGTATCCGCTCGGGACGCCAGCGTTGCCATCATCGCCGACCCCGGTCCAGCGGACCAGCAGCGTACGGCTGTCGATTCCAGTGCCCGTCAGTGCCTCGGGAGCCGCTGGCGCGACATGATCGCTGTCGGGGAAATCGCCGGCGGCGCCGGGGCCGAAGGCTAGATCGAGCACACGGGATGCCTCCGGCCACCAAGGCACCGAGTTGGCCACCGCGGTGGGGTTGCCCAGAGTCCAGGCGCCGACCGAATCAATACCCCCATCGTCGGCGTGGAAAAACCAGAGGTCGGCATCCTTGCACAGCTTGGGGCAGAAGTTCGGCGGATTGCTGAACAAATACCAGCGGCCGGAACTGTCAGAATACCCATCGACCGAGGCGTTGGTCAGGCCGGTTGAATCGGGCGGGGCCATCTTGACCCAGCGCACGCCGGCGAAGTCCTGATAGAGTCGTGCCAGCATCTGCGGCGCGAGACGGGCATCAAAACGAAGTCCGAGAGTCAGTGTGGAATCGGCAAACTCCGTTTCCGTCAGGCGCAGGGATTGATTGAGCGCCGTCCAACTCGGCGGAAATCCACTCTGCTTGATTGACTGGTAGAGATCGACATCCAGACTGATCGCGATCCGGTCGGTGCGCCATTTGGGGGCATGGTGAATCTGGGTGAGAGCGGGAATCTGATCGCCCCAGCGTTGGCGGATGGCGGCGAGGTCGGCGCTGACCTGGTCATAGAGGCGCGCCGACGCGGCCAGTTGGCCGCCCATGACCACCGCCATCGCTTCGGCCTCGGCATTCTCCCATGGGGCATGCACTTCGGCCGGGGGATTGTCGGGTGAAGTCCCCTTGCCGCCCGAGCAGGCGATCAGGGCCAGCGCAATCAATGTGGAATAGCGGATATGCGGTGAATGAAGCAAGACACCTCCCGCCGGATTGACCAACACAGTACCGGCGGGAGGAGGCTTTATTCCACGCGTTCTTTCGACTAGGGCGCGACTGACTTGATGCGTGCGACCAGTGCCGGATCATTCGGCAGCAGCCCTGACGGGACCAGACGGTCGATCAACGGCAGCCAGCGCTGTGGCTCGGCGGCGAAGACACGGCGAAAGATTGGCAGGGCGTCGTCCACTCGTCCCGCTGAAGCCAGCGTCACGGCGTGCCAAAAGGGCAACTCGACAATCTCCGGCGCAATCTGCTCGGCGGAACCATAGGCCCAGGCGGCCGAGTCCCACATCTGTTTTTCCGCAAACAAGTCGCCGCGGTTCATGAAATCATAGGCATTGGCAATCCGGAGGATGCGCGCCAGTTCCTCCAGCGGGGCGGGGTGATCCTCGATGCGCAACTCGAGGACTTTGCCCTGCCAGGGTTTCTCGTGCGTTTGACCGTCAACGATGAGCATCGCGGCCGACTGACGGCCGCGGATGTCGCCTTTTTCGCCTTCGGCGGCGACCAGCGCCGCCAGCAGGCGTTCGGCGAACGGCCGCGATGAATTCTCGTGATAGGCCTGGGCCATGGCGCGCGGCACGGTGGAGTCTTCCATCAGGTTTGCCTGCACCGAGAAGGCCTCGCCGGTGATGTGGCCGGCGTGGGCGATGCATTTCGAGCCGGTGTGGGCGGCAACGCGTCCCTGTGCGTCAACGATGGCGACCTGGCGCACCGCGCGTCCGCTGTCGGCCGCCAGCATCGCCTCGAGCGCCGCCTGTGGCGACTGCCCGGCCTTCAGCCGCTCCAGACCTTCGGGGCCATAGTCGATTTTGACCAGCGATTGGGTGGCGATGGCGCCGACGCCGGCCTCGGCCCAGGGGACGATCGGGCCGACAGAAAACCAATGCGATTGCACCGCCACGCCCAACTGGCCGGTGGCGGAATCGCGGGCGACAATGGAATAGGTGGCAACGGGGCGTTCGACGGCGGCGGCGTTGGAGGCGCAGAGCGCCACCGCGATCAGCAATAACCGTCGCGCGCCGGGTGGGATTGGTGTGAGCATGGGACCTCCGGTGTTTGTCCAGGAACATAACACACCGCCCCGTTGCGCGCGAGGGCGCAACGGGGCGGGCCGGGTCCGTCCGTAAACACCTGCGGCGTCCGATCGCCTCCGCAATCCGTGCGGAGCGCGCATGACGCCGCAAGTCACATCAGAGAAGAAGAGTTACTTCTTGGCTTTCTTCTTGGCGGTCTTCTTCGTCTTCTTCGCCGCCTTCTTCGCCTTCTTCGCGGTTTTCTTCTTGGCCATCGGCATCGTGTGTGTCACCTCCTCGCGGCCTTGAGTGCGTTGACGTTGGTCCGTCGGTTAGTGTCGGACGACTTTACACGTTGACTGCAATCAGAGCGCCACGGAGCGGATGGTGACCGCGCGGGGCGCATAGTGGACCAGGTGCACAACCTGCCAGCGGTTTTGCCGGGCGACGGCGGCCCAATCGGGGCGGTCGTCGCCAGCGACGCTGACCATGATTCCTTCGTGACCGTCCAGTTCGATCGCGCCGGCGGGCAGACGTCCGGCGGATTTGGCTTCGGGCGCATGCACCGGGATCCCGTGGCGTTCGAGCGTGGCGGCCAACGCCACGCCGGCGGAAGCGCGGGAGGGGGCGGAGTCGGCATCGACGTCACGCGCGGCGCGCAACGCGGCACGGTAGACGGGATCGGCGGCGGATTTGATTACCAATTCGGTCGTGTTCCTGCCTAATGCCCCGGACCGGGTCCGGATAAATTCTGGTCGGACCTGATCCCCTTGCCGCATCGGCACTTAACCGTGCGGCACGGACCCAGCATTCATCCACATCGGCAAATCGGCAAGATTTTTTTGGAATTCTGCGCGCGGTGGCGAAAATTCTGTAACACTTTTGTTACATGTGGGGGGAGGCCCCGGCAAACTCCCTGCGGATAACGGGACTTGCCGATTGTAACATAAATGAAACGATATCTCTATTTTTGTTGCTGATCTTGGCGCGATTTGGCGCCTTCGGTGGATTCGCGCGGCGCGGCGGCGCCGGTGTCGCGCACCGAACGCCACAGACGCCACCATTGCGCCCGGTGCATGCCGGCGTGCGAGGCCGCCTTCGACGGATGTTTGCCCACCGCCCGCAGCACCGCGTGGGCAAACGCCGCATCGAGCGCGCCCTGCGCCAGACGGCGCGCGCGGCGAAAGAGACGATAGTCGCCGCTTTGCCCCGCTTCGCCGGCCTGACGGATCGCGGCGGCCGCCTGCTGGCTCCACACCGCGGTGTCGATGCCGGCGGCGACGGCGCGCGCGGCGATCTCGCGCGGCAGATCGGCGGCGGTGATCAACGGACCGCGCGCCACCAGCGCCGCGCGCTCGATCACCTGCGCCAGTTGCTGGATATTGCCCGGCCAGGAGGCGGACTCGAGCAGACGCGCCGCTTCCAGGTCGATCCCGTCGATGCGTTTGCCGGTCTTCTGGCCGCTGGCGACGGCAAAGCGCCGCGCCAGCTCGATGATGTCGTTGCCGCGCTCGCGCAGCGGCGGCAGACTGATGCGGCCGGCGGTGATGAGGTAGTACAAGTCGGCGCGCAGACGTCCCCGCGCCAGGTCCTCGTCGACGTTCTCGGTGGTGGCGATCATCAGCCGGACATAGGCGTGGCGGGGCGTGCGATCGCCGACCCGTTCGAAGATGCCTTCGGACAGCAGACGGATCAGCCGCACCTGCAAGGCCAGATCGATGGCGGCCAGGTCATCGACGAAGAGCGTGCCGCCCTCGGCCAGTTCAATGTCGCCGGGCTCCTCGTGGGCGCGTCCATCGGGGCCGACGGTGACGGCGCCGAAGAGGCCGCGCGCCACGGTCTCCTCCGGCAGATCGGAGCCGCGAAAGACGACAAACGGTCCCTTGCCGCGCGGCGACTGCCGGTGGATGGCGCGAGCCAGGGTTTCCCGTCCGGTGCCCATTTCGCCTTCGAGCAGAATCGGCGTGTCGGCGGCGGTGAGCTTGTGGGCCAGATCGATGGCGCGACGCAAGGCGGCGGCTTCGCCCCAGATGCCATCGAAGCCGGCCGGCTTGGGGCCAGCGCCGACGATGGCGCGCGCGCCGGCGCCCAGACGCGCGGTCAATGCGCGCGCCAGATGACGACCGACGCGCTCGGCGGTCTCGAGATTCTCCTCATTGAACGGTTCCTCCGAGGGGGTGCGTCCGAGGACAATGGCGCCGTAGGTGTCGGCGCCATGCGTGATGCCGCAGGCGAGCCACTGCGCGACACGGTGCGGATCACGCGGGGTGCTTTTGACGGGACGTCCCTCGATGGTGACGCGCCGTCCGTGGGCGGCGCTGACGATGACCTGATCGGCAAGATCGGCGTCGGCGGCGGGCGGCCAGGGACGTCCCTTGCGCCGTTCGGTGGCGCGGCGCAACGGCTGACCGGCGGCGTCGGCGATCTGCACCAGCGCGCCATCGCAGGGGATCAGCCGGACGACCGTCCGCAGCGTGTGCCCCAGCATCGCGTCGACCTCGGTCTCGACGGCCAGCGCCTCATCGAGGGTCAAAAGCGACTCGAGCAGGGCGCGTTCGCCGGCGAGGCGTTCGATCAGTTCGGCCTGACGGTCCCAGATTTCGCTGCCGCGCGCCCACCGTCCTTCGAGGCGGCGGACGAGCTGGTCCCAGCGTTCGCGGATGCGCTCGGCCAACTGCCGCGCGGCGGGGGAGCCACCGCGCAGGGTAATGGCCCGCATCATCTCGCCGGCGAAGCGCGCCAGTTCGCGTTTCTGGGCGTTTTGCTCGGCGCGCCAGTCAAACGGCGGCGTCGGCGCGGCGCGCGGTTCGGACGGATCTTCGCGGTGACGCAGCGGCATGGGGCTTGATCGGGGACGACCAGCCGGATGCCGGCCGCTCCCCGGAGGCGAAGCTACACGCGCGCCCCGCGTATGGGAAGCGCGATTGCGTATCGGGCCGCAATTGACCCCGGCGCGGCGCGGTGGTAACATGGCGTTGCCGCCGCGCGGCGGCCACGATGAATCTGCCGAACAAACTCACGTTGGCGCGCATCCTGTTGTCGCCGGTGTTCATGGCGTTGATCCTGCTGGATCACACCTGGGCGAAGTTGGCGTCGCTGTTTGTCTTCGTGGTGGCGGCGTTGACCGATCTGGGCGACGGCTACTTCGCCCGGCGGCGCGGGCTGGCCACGGGATTCGGCAAATTCATGGACCCGCTGGCCGACAAGATCCTGACATCTACCGCGCTCATCTCCTTTGTCGCGCTGGGGTATGTGCGGGGTTGGATGGTGGCGGTGATTGTGGTGCGCGAGTTCTTCATCACCGGGTTTCGGTCGCTGGCGGCCTATCGCGGCATGCTGATTGTCCCCACCCTCGGGGCCAAGTTCAAAACTCTGCTGCAGATGGTCACCATCTGCGCGATCCTGCTGTTTGTCTATCTGAAGGCGACGCTGGTGCCACTGGGGTACCACTGGGCGATTTTCGAAAGCCAGGCCACACGGATCGTGTTCGACTGGCTGATGATCGCCAACGTGGTGGTGACCGTGGCCACCGGACTGGACTACCTGATTCGCAACTTCGCGCTTCTGAAAACCGTGACAAAGTAGAGGGGCGCCGTGGCCACGACAACCAGCGGCTGGCGCAAGGGCGCCGACACCACCATCCCGCCGCGCGAACTGTGGTCGCGCGATCCGTTGACCATGCTTCTGGCCACCGGGCTGGGGTCGGGGATGATCCGTCCCTATTCGGGAACCTGGGGCACCATTCCGGCGGTGGCGCTGGCGTGGGCGATTCAGCGGACCGGCAACGATCTGGTGTTCATCGCCAGCGCGTTGGCGGTCATCGCGATCTCGGTCTGGGCGGCCGGACGGGCCGAGCCGCTCTTCGGGCATGATTCGGGACGGATCGTCATCGACGAATGGGCGGGTGTGTTTGTCTGCTATCTGGGTTTGCCCGCCGATGCCTGGGTGATGATGCCGGTCTTTGTTCTGTTTCGTATCTTCGATGTATGGAAGCCCTGGCCGATCCGGCGACTGGAGTCACTGCCGGGCGGTGTCGGAGTGACCGCCGATGATCTGATGGCGGGAGTGTATACGAATGTGGCGGTAAGACTGGTCATGTTGATTGTGGCCATCGTTTAGCAGGAGTGGGCGAACACAAGTTTACCAGGTCCACGGCGTAGAAGCGGCTCTGGAGCCGGGTCCCGGCGTATGAAAATCGAACTGATCACCATCGGGTCGGAATTGCTGGCGGGGCAGACGCTCAACACCAATGCCCTCTATGTCGGCGAGCGGCTGGGGCTTGCCGGGTTGACGCTGGCGCGGCAGACCGCCATCCCCGACGATCATGAGATCATCGTCGAGGCGGTGCGCGAATCGATGGCGCGGGCGCAGTGGGTCATTGTCTCGGGCGGACTGGGCCCGACCAACGACGATGTGACCAAGAAGGCGATCGCGCGCGTGTTCGGAACAACCCTGGTCTTCCACGACGAGATTCTCGCCGAACTGAAGACGCGCTATGCGCGCGCGGGGCGTCCGACGACACCGTATCTGGAAACCCAGGCGCTGCTGCCCGATGGGGCGGAGATCATTCCCAATCCGGTGGGCACGGCGGTCGGATTCTACCTGTCCGATGGCCGGACGACAGCGGCGGTGGTGCCGGGGGTGCCGCGCGAGATGCGTCCGATGATCGCCGATTTCATCGTGCCGCGGATCGCGGCGGCAGCGGGGGTGCGTTCGCGCACGATCATCTGGTCGACCACCGGCGTGCCGGAATCGCGGCTCTACGAGATACTGGAGCCACTGATGCGGGCGCACCCGGACATCGAAGTGGGATTCCTGCCATCGGAATACGGCGTGCGGCTGAAGTTCACCGCCGGCGGTCCCGATGCGGCGAGTGCGTTGGAGCGATGGAGCGGGGTCGTGCGACCGCTCCTCGGGCGCGCTGTTTATGCCGAGGCCGACATCGGGCTGCCGGCCGTGCTGGGCGAGTTGCTCAAGCGGCGTGGGCTGACCATTGCGCTGGCCGAATCCTGCACGGGTGGGCTTGCGGCCAAGCGAATGACCGATGTGCCGGGATCATCGGCCTATGTGGTGGCCGGCTTTGTGACATATGCGAACGAGGCCAAGACCGCGCTTCTCGGCGTCGATGCGCAGCTCATCGTGGCCCATGGCGCGGTGTCCGAGGAGGTCGCCGCCGCGATGGCACAGGGGGCGTTGACCAGAAGCGGCGCCGATTGCGCGATCGCGATCACCGGGGTTGCCGGGCCGGACGGCGGCACGGCGGAGAAACCGGTGGGCACGGTGTGGATTGCGGCGGCGGTCAAGGGACAGCCGGTGCGCACCGAACGGCTTCAGTTGCTCGGCGACCGCGCGATGATCCGCGCACGCGCCGCGCAGGGGGCGCTGAATCTCCTGCGGCTCTATCTCGAAGACTTGGGGGAGTGACACTCTGAAGCACAAAGATGAGATCCTTCATCGCCATCAATCTGCCGGAATCGGTCAAAAGCGAGATCGACGCGATCATCGAGCGGTTGCGTCCGTCGGGGCCGCCGGCCAAGTGGGTGCCGGGGGAGAATCTGCACCTGACGCTGAAGTTCCTCGACGAGATCACCGTCGAGCAGGTCGCGGCGATCCGTGGGGCCATCACCCTGGCGGCCGACGGACTTGCGCCCTTTGAGATCCGACTGCGCGGGTTCGGCGTCTTCCCCAACGAGGCCAAGGCGCGGGTGTTCTGGATCGGGATCGAAAGCGGTTATGAGATCATGAAGACACTGGCAGCGAAGATCGATGAGCAAGTCGCGCCGTTGGGGTTCGAGCGCGAGAAGCGGCCCTTCTCGGCGCATGTGACGCTGGCGCGTCTGCGTGAACCGGCGCCGGCCGGGCGGCTTGTGCGCGCCGCCGAACACATGCCGTACCAATCGGAACCGATCAGCGTGCGCAGCATCGAACTCATGAGATCGGTGCTCTCGCCGAAGGGCGCCAGTTACTCGGTCCTGGAATCCGTGCCGTTGAAGCCACAGCAAATCGGTGAACGGTTGGCTTAAACACCTTGAATACCAATGGCTTAACTAAATACTGCTCGAATGTTCAGTTTGTGCTTGTGTGGAAATCCGGTCCCCACATTATTACTCTGACGTAGCAAGACTGGCAGTACATTCGCCACCAAATCGAGAAAATGTGAACCGCCCCGCAGTGGGCTTGCAAAGGGATAGTGCGATGGCCAAGACGACGGAAATCAGGGTACCGGCGCCGCCGGAGAATGGAAAGAAGCGCGCGCTCGAGTCGGCGGTGATGCAGATCGAACGCCAGTTCGGCAAGGGTTCGATCATGCGACTGGGGGGCGAGACCGCCGATCCGACGGTGGAGACGATTTCGACCGGTTCGATCTCGCTGGATCATTCGCTCGGCGTCGGCGGGATTCCGCGCGGACGGGTGATTGAAATCTATGGACCGGAGTCATCGGGGAAGACGACGTTGGCCCTGCAGATTGTCGCCGAGGCGCAGCGCACCGGCGGCGTTGCGGCGTTCATCGATGCCGAGCATGCGCTCGATGTGACCTATGCCCGCAAACTCGGCGTCGATCTGGAGAATCTGCTGATCTCCCAACCGGACACCGGCGAGCAGGCATTGGAGATCACTGAGACGCTCGTCCGGTCCGGCGCCATCGATGTGATCGTGGTCGACTCGGTGGCGGCGCTGGTGCCGCGCGCCGAGATCGAAGGGGAGATGGGCGACCCGCAGATGGGTTTGCAGGCGCGGCTCATGTCGCAGGCGTTGCGCAAATTGACCGGCACGATTTCCAAATCGAAGACGTCGGTCATCTTTATCAACCAGATCCGCATGAAGATCGGCGTCATGTTCGGCAATCCCGAGACCACCACCGGCGGCAACGCGCTGAAGTTCTACGCCACGGTGCGCATGGACATCCGCAAGATCGCCGCGATCAAGGACGGCGATATGGTTCGGGGCGCCCGCACGCGCGTCAAGATCGTGAAGAACAAGGTCGCGCCGCCCTTCCGCGAGGCCGAATTCGACATCATCTACGGCGAGGGAATCTCGCGCACGGGCGATCTGCTCGATCTGGCGGCCAAGGAGAACATCATCGAGAAATCCGGCTCGTGGTACTCCTATGGGGATGTTCGCATCGGCCAGGGCCGAGAGCAGGCGATCGCCACTCTGTCCGCCGATCCGGAGATGTTCCGGAAACTCGACCGGGAAGTCCGCGAGAAACTGGGCTTGATCAAAGTCGCCGCGCCGGCGCCGGTGGTCGAGGAGCCGGAGGTGGCTGGGAAAAGGAAATAAGGTTGGCTGACATCAGCCTTTAGCGTTGGCCAGGGCTATGGGAACGATACACCGTATGGCCCCTGATGGGCGATACAACATCGCCCCCCAAGTGAGCCCGGGGTTTTCCGGTGGCTGAGGAACAAAGTCCCGCAGGCGCGACGGGAAAAAGCCCACGGGGTCAGGGCCCATGGAAAACGGGCCCACTTCGCGGGCACGCGCACATTGAAAACGTACGCTCCTAACTCCATCGCATTCGGTCACAGGAGAATACGTTTTGAGCCTTCGAGGGGTGTTTTGTGCTGGTCAGTATAACGCGCTGAACTAAATGGACCGACCCGAAAACGGCTTTGATTTACAATGGGTCAAGCCATATTTGGCAGAATATCCAAAGGCCTCTTACATGGGCAAAAACGAGAAACCCCGCATCTCGGGCGGGTCCATCCAATTATTGTTAGGTGACACATGATGGACGATGTAGAACGTCGGAAGGAAGTCTTCGCTTGGTTTGGTGGCGCGGCATACCGCGCCCAGTGTTTTGAGGTGGAACTCCAGTCCCTTCTGCTGCTCACGTATCGTCTCAACCACCCCAGCGCGCCGGTATCGGAGCTCGACGATGTTGACATGCGGCTCTCGAGCAAGAACCTCGGTGGGCTTCTTCGGGAACTTGGGAAGCACTTCACGGTTCACCCCGAGGTCTCTGATCTCCTGAACACGTATCGCGACAAGCGCAACTACCTGATGCACCGCTTTTTCTTCGACAACGCACGCAAGCTGCTCAGCCCACCCGGTTGCGACGCAATGGTCGATGAACTCAAGGATCTGTCCCGGGTCTTCCAAGAAGCCGATGCCATCGCCCGGGAAATGTCGAAGCGCCTGCGTGCCTTGGTTGGATGGTCTGAAGAAGAGATCGAGGCACTTGTCCGGGCAGAAATTAGGAAGGATGCTGACTGCGATGGGCAGGTTACCTAACAACGGCATGCAGCGGGCGGCAGTTCGCGCCGCCGCTGATGCTGAGCGTTAGACGGCCGAACGACTTTGAGGAATCGCGATGAGACTCTGTGAGCTCAAGATCCGAAACTACCGGACCCTCGAGTCCCTTGACATTCCGCTCCCGACTGCATACGCGGCAATTTGCGGCCCGAATGACTCAGGGAAGACGAACGTCATTCGAGCGATCCGAACCTTGGTGAGGGGCGAAGGGCTAGGCTCCTTCGTGTTCCCTCCGGATGAGGAAGAACTCTCCATCAAGGACGAGTTTCCCAAGTGGAAGGACACTGAACCTGACAAGCGCGTGATCTCGTTCGAGGCCGCTATCGAGCTCGACCCGACACGCGACATTGGGTTCCATCAATTCGTCACGAAGCAGTTGTCCCTTCAGACAACAAATGAGCCGCTACGACTTTCCGTCGCGGTAACGTATCGACCCGAGAAGCCAGAGTCCACGGTCGTCGTGAAGGCTCAGGGCAAGCAGTACGACGATCTCAATGCCCAGGAGGTTCTCAAGAAACTGCAATCGTCTCGGAGTATCATCTTTCACAACTCAACTGAAATCGAAACGCGCTACATGTATCCAGGCAGGAGCGTGGCGGGGCACATTCGAGAGATCACGGGACAACATCAGACTCTCGTCGAGTCGATGAAGAAAACCGTAACCCGTGGGCTGGCGAAAATCTCTAAATCGCAGCAAACAGAGTTCGAGAGCCTGCTTGGGCGCTTACAAACGAAGTACAGGGTCGGGCTCTCAATGCCATCCTTTGACTTCACCTACATGCCCTTCAGCATCACCCTCGGCGACCGGAAGTTTGAGGTTCCCCTCGATGACTGGGGCAGTGGAACGAAGAACCGAACCCTTGTTCTGCTCGCGTTGTTTCGCGCCAAGCAGATCGGCATGGCGGAACCCTCCGCGGCGAAGATCACGCCCGTCATCATCGTTGAAGAGCCCGAGAGTTTCCTACACCCCTCCGCTCAGGCGGAATTCGGTCGGATCCTTCAGGATCTCGCGGAGGAGTTCCGGGTCCAGGTGATAGTGACAACCCACAGCCCCTACCTGCTGAACCTCAAGGAGCCTGCCTCGAACATCCTCTTGCGCCGCAAGACGGCGTACCGACAGATCCGGGAGACCGAACGCGTCGAGACAGGCGGTGACAATTGGATGGCACCGTTCGGTCACGCCCTAGGACTCCAAGCTGATGAGTTCAAGCCGTGGAAGGCAATGCTTCTGACGGGGGCGGATGCAATCCTTCTCGTGGAGGGCGAGACCGACAAAGAGTACTTTGAGATGTTGCGTTCCGCAGACCACGGGAACAGTCAGCTCCGTTTCCAGGGCGAGATCGTTTCCTACGAAGGCACCGGCTCGCTAAGCAACACGGTCCTCCTGCGCTTCGTCAAGAACCGGTATCCGCGGTTCTTTGTCACCTTCGATCTCGATGCGGCCGACCGCATCGAGAAGCAACTGAAGGCACTCGAGCTCGAGAAGGGAACGCACTACTTGCCCGTCGGCCAAAACTTGCCGGGCATGCGCAATATTGAAGGGCTGCTCCCTGAGTCGGTCATCACGGCCGTCTACGCCGGGAACGCGGCCTTGGTTCAGGCTGCCACCACTGGGACGAAGGATGAGCAAGAGAACGCAAAATCTCGCCTGAAGAAGTTGCTTCTCGACGAATTCAAGGCAAAGGCCCAGCCTGGCGAGGAGTTCTTCGGAAGGTTCTACGCGCTGGCGAGGACCATCAACAAGGCGTTGGGGTATGCGGCCGTCTAAGCGCAGCATGCACCGGACGGCGCTTCGCGCCGCCGCTGAACCGGAGCGTTAGGTGGACACCCATCAAGAGGAGAAGGAATGTCCGGAGCCATTACCATCGCGACCCTGAAAAAATTCCTCGCTGCATTCAATGCACACGATCTCGATACGATCATGGAATTCTTCTCAGATGACTGCGAGCTCTGCACGCCCCGAGGCAATGAACCCTGGGGCACTCGCTACATCGGCAAGCCGGCAGTGCGAGAGGGCCTCGCCACTCGGTTTGTGGGCATTCCCGACGTCCATTATGGTGAGGACAGCCACTGGGTGGCTGGCAACCTTGGCGTCTCTACTTGGCTGCTCACAGGCACCGCCAGGACAGGCGAGCAGATCCGCGTCCGTGGCGTTGATCTTTTAGAGTTTCGTAATGGCAAGCTGGTCCAGAAGGACTCGTATTGGAAGATCATCGACACGTGAACGGGTTGCCGCCCACAATGCGTTCAACGCGGACCTTCCGGTCGCTGCGCGCCCCTCGGCCAGTTAACGCGAGCGTCAGACGCCCCAAGGCGGTGATCACGACGGGTGATCCGCACGTGACGGTAAACGAACGGCTCGCATGAAGAATCGCCAGATCGATGCCGAGAAGCCGCAAGTCTGGGAGCCGGATATCGCGGCGTCTGACCTTCGCCTGATGAAACTCACCAAACTCGATACGCATCCGGCGCGGCCGGGGAAGGTGCGCCTATATATCGATGGGGTGTACGCCTTCGAATTGTCGCGCAAATCAATTCTGGCGTTGAAGGTGGCCGAGGGGGAGGCGCTGACAGCCGAGCGTCATCGTCTTCTGGAATTGACCGCCGCGCGCGAGGCGGCGATCGGGCTTCTGGCGCGGCGTGAGCGGTCGCGCGCCGAACTGCGAACCGCGCTGCGGCGGAAGAAGTTCGACGTGGCCGTCATCGACACCGTGCTGGGGCAGATCGAGGCCGATGGGTTGCAGAGCGACGCCCGGTTCGCGTCGGCGTGGGTCGAGACCCGTCGTCGGCTGTCGCCGCGCGGGAAGGCGGCGCTCGCCTACGAACTGCGGCAGAAGGGCATTCCCGATGCCCGGGCGGCGGAAGCGTTGCGGCGTTACAGCGGCCAGGATGAGCAGGCCGCCCTGCGCGAGTTGATCGCCTCACGGCTGGCGCGTTGGGACGGGGCGAAGGAGGAGCGCTCAAAACTGAAGCAACGGCTCCTCGGATTCCTTTCGCGGCGCGGCTTCGCCTACGAGGACATCCGCGCTGTCCTCGCCCGTGATTTCCCCGATTGGCTCTGATCCCGGTCGTTTTCCGGCGTCCCGGCGGCTTGCTTCGACTCCGCAAAAGTCGTTTCTTCCGTATTTGATCCACCGATAGGACACCGATGAGAGCCACTGAGATACGCCAAACGTTCCTGGGATATTTCGCCGATCGCGGCCATGCCGTGGTCCCCTCCTCGTCCCTGCTTATCAAGGATGACCCGTCGTTGCTGTTCACCAACGCCGGGATGAACCAGTTCAAGTTGGTCTTCCTCGGTCAGGAGAGCCGTCCCTACAAGACCGCCTGCTCGTCGCAGAAGTGCTTCCGAGTCTCCGGCAAACACAACGACCTCGAGAATGTCGGCGTCACGCCGCGGCATCACACCTTTTTTGAGATGCTGGGCAATTTCTCCTTCGGCGACTACTTCAAGGAAGAGGCGATCGGGTACGCGTGGGAGTTTCTCACGCGAACAATCGGCCTCGACAAGTCGCGGCTGTGGGTGACGGTGTTCACCACCGATGATGAAGCCGAGACGCTGTGGAAGAAGATCGCGCCGGAGTTGAAGGACCGGGTGCTGCGCTTCGGCGAGAAGGAGAACTACTGGTCGATGGGGGATGTCGGCCCCTGCGGGCCCTGTTCGGAATTGCACTATGATCTGGGACCCCAGTACGGGTGCGGCAGGCCCGGTTGCGGCGTCAATTGCGACTGCAACCGCTACCTGGAAATCTGGAATCTGGTCTTCATGCAATTCAACCGCGGCGCCGACGGAACCACCGTGCCGCTGCCGAAGCCGTCGGTCGACACCGGCATGGGGTTCGAGCGGCTGGCGGCGGTGGTGCAGGGGAAGACATCCAACTATGATTCCGACCTCTTCCAGCCGATCATCCGCGCCATCGCCGAGGACTGCGGCGTGCCTTACAGCACGGGGGAAAAGGGCATCCCACATCGTGTCTGCGCCGATCATCTGCGCGGGCTGACTTTCACCATCGCCGACGGCGGCATGCCGGGCAACGAGGGCGCCGGGTATGTGTTGCGCCGCATCCTGCGCCGCGCCGCGCGGCATGGGAAGTCGCTGGGGTACCACGGGCCCTTCCTGCACCGGTTTGTCGACACCGTGATCGACGTGATGGCCGATGCCTACCCCGAGCTGCGCCAACGCCGCGACCACATCGTGCATGTGATCGAAAGCGAGGAGTCGCGGTTTGCCGAGACGCTCGATGCCGGGCTGCAGCGCTTCGAGGAAGTCAAGAAGCTGGCGAAGAACAAGGTCATCCCCGGGGTTGAGGCGTTCAAACTCTACGACACCTTCGGCTTCCCGCTTGATCTGACCGAAGTGCTGGCGCGCGAGGCCGGATTGACCGTGGATGAGGCGGGATTCGAGGCGGCGCTGGCCGAGCAGCGCGAACGCTCACGCGCGCAGACCGGATTCAAGGATCAATCGGTCTCCAAGGCGGTCGGATTGGGGATTGAGTCAAAGTTTGTCTATGATGCCACCCGTCTGGAGGCGAAAATCCTCTGGGTCTCCGATGACAACGCCTCGATCGTGCTCGACCAGACGCCGTTCTATACCGAATCGGGCGGGCAGATCGACGACATCGGCGAGATTGTTGCAGGCAACGATCTGGTGTTCGCGGTTGAATGGATGGAAAAAGCCGACAAGGCCATCGTCCACCACGGGCATGCGGTCAAGGGGAACCCGTCAGAGTGGATCGGCAAGACCGTCTCAGCCGAAGTCGCGGCGGCGCGTCGCCGAATGATCCAGCGCAACCACACCGCGACCCATCTCCTGCACAAAGCGCTGCACATGTATGTCGGGCCGCATGCGTTGCAGGCCGGGTCGCTGGTCGCGCCCGACCGTCTGCGCTTCGACTTCTCCAACCCCGGGCCGCTGTCGCGCGAGCAACTGGACAATATCGAAACCGAGGTCAATCGCGCGATCCTGGCCAACTACCCGGTCACGCCCTATATCACCGAATACAAGAAGGCGATTGCCGACGGCGTCACCGCCCTGTTCGGCGAAAAGTATGGCGACACCGTGCGCGTTTTGAAAATCAATGACTACTCCATGGAACTCTGCGGCGGGACGCATGTGCGCTCGACCGGCGAGATTGGATTGTTCCGGATTGCTTCCGAGACCGGTGTGGCCGCGGGAGTGCGTCGTATCGAGGCCATCACCGGCGAAGCCGCCTATGCAAAGGCGCGCGCCGATGACGACGCCTTGAAACGCGCCGCCGAGTTGCTCAAGACTTCCCCGGACAAACTGATCGAGCGGGTTGAAGCGCTGTTGGCCGAATTCAAGTCACTGAAATCCGATCTGGACAAGGCGCGCAAGCGACTGGTTGAGGGCAATCATCAGTTGCAGGCCGAGAAGCTCGACGGATTCGACATTCATCTGCTGATGCCCGAACCCTACGATTCCCTCGATGAGGCGAAGGCCGTGGCCGATGCCGCCAAGAAGCGGCCGGAACCCACGGTCGCCTACATCACCACCTCGGCCGGAGCGACACTGATTTCCTCCAGCGCGCCGAAGGTGCTGGATGCCGGCCAGTTCCTCAAGTCGGTGGCGGCGGCGCGTCAGGGCCGCGGCGGCGGACGCGCCGATTTCGCGCAGGGAAGCATTCCGCCGCTGTCGAAGGCGGAGGTGTCGCAACTTCTCGCCGCGTTCCTCCGGGGCAAGACGCAGGGATGAGCGGGACTGTCCACCGGCGGTTGCTGGCGGCGCGGCAGGAGGGGACGCGGCTCCTATGGCTATTGGATCCCGACAAGATCGCGCCGCAACGTCCCGATCCACGCTGGGCGCAGGCGGCCGAGTGCGGTGTCGCCGCGCTCTTGGTCGGCACCTCGCAGGATGACAATCCCGATTTCGATTGCGCTGTGGCCGCCATTCGACGCCATGCCTCGCTGCCGTTGGTGCTCTTCCCCGGATCCGCGGCGCAGGTCTCGCCCCATGTCGATGCGGTGCTTTTTCTCACGCTGCTTTCGGGACGCAACCCCGATTATCTGGTTGGCCAGCAGGTCAAGGGCACGCCGCTGGTGCATCAGTATGGCATCGAGCCGATCGCAACCGGCTACATTCTGATCGACACCGGCTCGAGCACCTCAGTGGCGCGTGAAAGCAACACGGCGCCGATTCCGGAGACCGAGGTCGCTTCGATCTGCGACCATGCGCTCTGCGCCGAATACATGGGTCAGCGATTCATCTATCTGGAAGCGGGATCGGGCGCGCGCCGTCCGATCGCGCCGGAGATCATTGCGGCGGTGCGCGAGCGGGTGAGTGTGCCCCTGCTGGTCGGCGGCGG
>DATMBC010000029.1 GCA_035559435.1 bacterium | reverse complement strand
TTGCCCAAATTCACGAAGAATTGACTCTCGGAGGGCAGACCATTGGGGTTGGCCGCCTGCCAACTGATGCCCGGATCACTGGACTCGCCGGTGCCGCGGTCGGTGATCGCTATCGCTCCGAAAGGAGTCACATTGGCCTTTAGTGTCAGGGAGTCTCCGTACAGCACGCGGAAACAGTCTAATGCCGCAACCCCCGCCGCGCCGATTTGCACTGGCTTGGGCTCGCTGATGGCCAGATAGTTCGTCAAGTCGCCGACCGGTGAAGAGCCGTCAGTGAGCACCTGAACATAATTGTACGTTCCCGGCAGCGTGCCCGAAGGAACCCGCACTTCCAATCCTGTGACTTGGTAAGGCCCTTCGGGAACACTAACCCCGCCGGTCGGGAAGAAGACCTGCCCATCTTTTTCCAGGGCCGCCCACACCATCCGGCCTGCGGCCGAGGCGCTGCCACCGGCACTGCCACGAACTACCGTTGTCCCGTCACATTCAATATCAACATCCGGATCCGGCTCTGATATCGGAGGGGGAGAACCGCCTGAATCCCCTGGGCAGAGCTTGTTATTCAAAGGTGGTACAGTCGGAATGACACCCCTGATGCAATCCCAGAACCGCTCTAGGGTGAAATCAGGGCATCCAGCAACGCACAGCCACGAGAGCACCGCCAAGGCGAGTGCAATCAGGCGACGGCTCCCGGTTAGTCCAAGCGGGGTCTCCATCCACGGCTCTCCGGCGCATCCCATGCGCCCAGGAGACTCCTTGCATCTAAGCGCGTGCCAATCACATCGCCTTCATTCCTGTTTTTACGGTCTATTATGGGACAATGAGTTAGAGGCGCGGACAAGTCCGGTTCGGAGTCGGATTTCAGGCGCCGCTGCGTCACCTGACGCAGTCTAATATTGGACAATTCAGTGGAAGTCGTTAGACGTCAGCAGAATGCCGCTGCGTCAGCCCCTGACGCAACCTGACGCAGCTGACGCAGCCGCGATTACGAGATTACGCCCAACTTCCGCCCGATCTTCGCGAATGTCTCGAGCACGAAATCGAGTTGTTCGTCGGTATGCGTGGCGGTGTACGATGTGCGGATCAGTGCCTGCCCGGGCGGCACGGCAGGGGAGACCACCGGATTGGTGAACAGCCCGGCGTCGGTCAGTTCGCGCCAGAATCGAAAGGTGAGAATGTCGTCGCCCACCAGGATCGGAATGATCGGCGTCTCGGTCGTGCCAATGTCGAAGCCCAGTTGCCGGAACTCGCGGTGCATGCGGTGGGTGATCTCCCACAAACGCGTCCGGCGTTCCGGTTCGCTTTCGATGATGTCGAGCGCGGCTATGCAGGAGGCCACCGAGGCCGGCGGCATCGAGGCCGAAAAGATGAGTTCGCGCGAGAAGTGCTTGATGTAGTGGATGACATCCTCTTCGGCCGCGATGAAGCCGCCCAGCGACGCAAACGACTTTGAGAATGTCCCCATCACGATGTCGGTTTCGTCGATCAGGCCGAAATGCTCGGCCGTGCCGCGGCCGCCCTCGCCCAGAACGCCGATCGAATGCGCGTCATCGACCATCACCCGCGCTCCGTGCGCGCGGGCCAGACGGATCACGTCGGGCAGTTTGACGATGTCGCCTTCCATCGAAAAGACGCCGTCGACCACGATCAGCCGTCCGCCGCCGTTGACCGTGTTGGTCAGCACCCGCTCCAGATCGGCCATGTCGTTGTGCGCAAACTTGACCGTCCGTCCGAACGACAAACGGCACCCGTCCACCAGCGACGCGTGATTGGATCGGTCCGCGTAAATCGTGTCGTTGCGTCCGACCAGGCAGGAGATGGTACCGAGATTGGTCTGGAAGCCGGTCGAGAAGACCAGCGCCGCCGGCCGCTTCATGAATTTCGCCAGCCGGTGCTCCAGCTCGACATGCAAATCCAGCGTGCCATTGAGGAAGCGCGACCCGGTGCATCCCGACCCGAACTTGCGCGCCGCCTCGGCGGCCGCCTCCACCACCTTGGGATGATTGGTCAGTCCCAGGTAGTTGTTGGAGCCGATCATCAGCAATTCCTTGCCGTCGACCGTGACCACGGTCCCCGGCGCGGAGGAGATGACGCGGAAATACGGGTAAATCCCCATCGCCATGACTTCCCGGGCGGTGGTGAACTGCCGGCACTTGTCAAACAGGTCGGCCGGCGTGATGGTCGTCTGAGTCTTCAACGTTGCCAACGGCCTTTGCTCGCTATTGATTCCAGTCCTTGGACGGCAGGCGCGGTCCGAGCGTGATCCCGCCCTGCATTCCGGAAACACAAGATCGGACCATTCCCTTGACGGTCAACCCGTTGCGAAAAAAGTCCGCCTTAACAAACGCCGCCTTGGCAGCCGAGTCAAGGCGATTTCCCCGCCGGGTCGCATGACCAACGACGCCGCCCCGATCGTCTTCCTCACCGGCGCCAACGGGTTTGTCGGCTCGCATTTGACCCGTGCCTTGATTGACCGCGGCTTCCGTGTGCGGGTCTTGATCCGACCGAAGGCCGATCGCTCGCGTCTGGCGGGCCTCGAACTGGAATGGATCACCGGCGATCTGGATGACCGCCTCGCCCTCCGTCGCGGCGCCGAAGGCGCACAGTACGTCATTCATAATGCCGGCCTGGTGCGTGCCCCGTCGCCGGAGGCCTACCACCACGCCAACTGCGTCGGCACGATCAAACTCCTCGATGCCGTCGAGGAGGTCGCGCCCGGTCTGAAACGCTTCATTTATATATCCTCGCAGGCGGCCGGCGGTCCCAGCCCATCCGACCGGGCCAGGACCGAGGAGGATCCGCCCGCTCCCCATACGCCGTATGGTGAAAGCAAACTCGCCGGCGAAAACGCCGTCATGGCCCGCGCCGACCATCTGCCGGTCACCGCCATCCGCCCACCGTCGGTCTATGGCCCCGAAGACACCGCCATTCTCGCCATTTTCCAAACGGTCGGCTGGCACATCAAGCCGGTCTTCGGTCCGCAGCCGCAACGAATCGCGATTGTGCATGTACAAGACCTCGTGCACGGCGCCCTGCTGGCGCTTGACAACGACCGGGCCAATGGGCAGGTGTTTTACATTGCAGAAGATCGTTCGTATGAACTGGCCGAACTGATGGAACTGATCCGTCAGGCGCTCGGCACCTGGGCCATCCCCATCAAGATTCCCAAGCCCATTCTGATGACCATCGCCGGCGCCGCCGACTACATTGGCAAGGCGTTCGGGTTTGTGCCGCGGCTCAACCGCGCCAAGGCGCGCGATTTTCTCATCCGCAATTGGACCTGTTCGACCGAAAAAGCCCGGCGCCTGCTCGGCTATCATTCGCAAATCCCCTTCGCCGACGGCGCGAAGCAGACCGCGCAATGGTACCGGGAGAGAGGATGGCTGTGAGCGGAATCTGGATTGTCATTCCATCCTGGTTGTATGCGGTCGCCGTCTCGCTGCTGGGACGCCTGGGGCAGGGGCGATGGCTGTCTCACCGCACCGTCGATGAGGCGCCGCACCCGCACTGGTGGCCCGGCGACTGGGGCAATCTGCTGATCACCAATCTGGTCTTTTTGTCCATCATCCCGATTTCACTGCTTTCGGTCATCGATGTGATCCTGCCCTTCACCGGCGCGCGGGCCGGGCTGGCGCTGGGGCTCCTCGCGTTTGTCTTCGGCGCGACACCCCTGCGGCTGCTCGATGCGTCCGAGCAGGGCTGGGATCGCACGTTGTGGAGCCTGCTCATCGACCTGTTACGCATCGGCGGCGCGATGACAATTGTCGGCGCCCTGGTATCCCGCGTATGACAGCGCCCAAAGTCGCCGATCCCCTGCGCGCGCTGCGGCGCGAGTTTCCAATCGCGCGCGGCACCACCTTCCTCAACCATGCGTCGTTCGGCCCGGTGCCGGTCCGTGGCCGCCGGCTGGTCGACGCATTGCTGAAAAAGCAGAGCATCATCCGCGAAGATCCCGATGTGGACGGGGAGACGTTCTCGCTGCTGGAAAAGTCGCGACGGCTTTTTGCGCGGCTGGCCGGCGCGCCGGCCAGTCGCGTCGCGTTTTGCCCCAATGCCTCCTATGGCCTCAATGCCATCCTCGGCGGGCTTTTGCTGAAGCCGGGTGAGCGGGTGCTGGTGCCTGTCAACGAGTTCCCCGCCGCCGTCTACGCTGTGCGCACGCTGGCTGAACGCGGCGGTTTGACGGTCGTGCCGATCCTCTGTCCCGATGGCGCGCCCGATCTCTCGGTGCTGGAAGCCGAATTGAAACGCGGCGCCGCCGTCCTGGTCACGTCCTGGGTGCAGTACTTCAACGGCTACCGCAACGACCTCGCACAGCTTGCCCGTCTCTGCCACGCGCATGGCTGCTTCTTGCTGGTGGATGTGACGCAGGGGGCCGGAGTGACGCCGCTGCGCATGACCGCCGATGGCGTCGATGCCATCGCCTGCGGAACGCAAAAATGGCTCCTGGGACAGACCGGCGGAGGGTTCTTTGCGATAGCCTCCGCGCCGATCCGTTCCGTGCGTCCGCCCTATGGCGGCTGGCTCGGTTACGATTGGGGATACACCTGGGGCGATCTGCAACGCTGGGACCGTCCCGCCTTCAACGATGGACGCTTCTGGGAAGTCGGGACCTATCCATTCTATTCCGTGCGTCTGGCCTACGCCGGGCTGTCGATCCTGGCCGAATGCGGCGTCGGACGGATCCACCGGCACATTCAGTCGCTGCACCGCCGGCTGGGCGAGCGGCTCGTGGGGACGCCCTGGCGGCCGCTGGTCTTTCCCCGCGCCGCGAACCGCTCGGCGATTGTATCAATTGCAGGTCCTCAGACGAAGGACTTGCATCGCCGTCTAACGGCGCAGCGTATTTATGTGTCGCTGCGCGAGGGGAACATTCGTGTGTCGCCGCACTTTTACAACACTGCCGCCGATGTGGACCGACTGGCCACGGCCATGATCCGTTTCGCGGCACACCGCGGGCGCAAGCAGTCGTGATGAGGGTACGCTGCCACATTGCCACGATGGCGCTGAGTGCCGCCGCGCTGCTTGTCGGGAGCGCGATCGCGCTGGCAGATCCCAATCCCCGCTACAAGCCGGGAGATTGGCGGGCGTTCACGTCGCTGCGCTTTGTGACTTCGGCCGCCGAGGCGCCGGACTATGTCTACTTCGGCACCCGCGGCGGCGTGGCCCGTTTCGATCGCTACGCCCGGCGCTGGGCCACACCGCTTACCACCGCCGAAGGGCTGCCCTCCAACGACATCCAGCGGCTCGCCTACAACCCCGACACCGATGAACTCTTCGCGCAGACCCCGGCGGGTTACTCCGTCTTCCGCCGCGTGTGGGACGAATGGCGCTACTCGCCCTCCTTCCCCGATTCGCTGGTGCGCCCCTGGGCCGAGCCGCGCATCGAGGGATGGTATCTGCCCCGGGGTTATGATGTGCTGACCGAGGGGTACTTCACCGACCCGCATCTGCGTTCCTACCGTATCGCCGGCGCCATCGAGGACTCCTACGGCAACGTGTGGATCGGCACCTGGGGGGACTTCGTCTGGCGCCAGCCCTACGCCGGCTTCGATCTCGAGCCGCAGGAGTGGGGACTTTTCCACGACAACGTCGCGGCGATCTTCCTCGACAGCGGCAAGGTCTTCTTTGGCGGGCCGACCTACTACACCACCGAGGGCGCGCTCAGCATTTACGACACCGTCAACTCCACCTGGCAATACATCGAAGCGCGCTATGTCGATGGGTTCGCCACCGATGCCATCTATCAGTTCGCCGGGACACCCGACGGAAAGACGCTCTGGATGGCCACCGATCTGGGCGTGGTACGCTACGACCGCGCCAGCGGACGCTTCCGCACTTATGGCCGCTCGCGCGGTCTGACCGATGACCGGGTCAACACGATCTGCCTCGACGGCGACTTCCTCTGGGTCGGCACGGAAAGCGGCGTCGATGCGATCTATCTACCCAACGATTCCGCGTTCTCGGCAACTTCTTCCGAGGTCGGCAACGCCCGCGTCCGCGCCATCGCCGCCGCCCGCGATGTGGTGTGGCTCGGCACCGACCGCGGACTTTTTCGTCTGGTCAAGCCCGCGGCAGAGTGGACGCGGTATGACCGGGCCGATGGCGCATTTGCGCGCAGTGTGCGCTCGCTGGTGGTCCATGACGGCCATCTCTATGTCGGGATGGAACGCGGCATCGGTGTTATTGATTTGAATCTCCGCGATCCGGCCCGGGTTTACGAATCGGTCGATGGCCTTCCCGATGACAATGTCTTCTCGTTGGCAGTGACCGACAGCATCCTCTGGGCCGCCACCCGCAGCGGTCTGGTCCGCTTTGTCCCCGCCACGCGGGAACGGCGGGTGTTTACCGTCGACGATGGCATGCTCTCCAACCTGGTGCAGGTCATCCAGGTCGATGGCGACTATCTCTGGCTGGGCACCGAGAAGGGCGCCAACCGCTTCCGCTGGCGCAACCCCGAGCGCATCGATTGAGCGCTGTTTTATCCGGCTGAAACTTTCAGGGCGCTTGCGGGTTTCATGCCGTATATTCGCCCCTTGACGCGAAACGACAGGAGGAAGTGGAAATGTTCAAACGCATGTCGATTGTTGCCGCGCTGACTGTCATGGCCTTGGCCGGATGGCTGCTGGGCCGGCAGACCGCGGTCAGCCAGACCACCGCCGGTCAGGCAAACGCCCTGCCCACCTACGATCTCGGCCTCATTGATGCCTACAGCGCGGTTGGGGATTCAGGTTACCAGTATCTCGACGATGGCAATCTCGAGATGGCCGTCGCCGCCTTCGAACGTCAGGCCCAATTGATCCCGGAAGGGAAGTGGGGCTACTACAATCTGGCCTGCGCCTATGGCCGCAACAAGCAGATCGATGCGGCTTTCCAGTGGCTGGCCAAGGCGGTCGAGAACGGCTGGGACGACCCGGATCACCTGAGCAACGACGGCGATCTGGAAGCCCTGCGCGCCGATGTCCGGTTTGCGCCGCTGGTCGAAAAGGCCGCGGCCAACCTGGACGCGGTGGCTCCGTTGTTTGCCAACGGTCTGCCCAAGTACGATACACCGCCCGCGTCGATTCCCGACAAGGATTCGCTCGAACGCTGGGTGGTGGCGCAGGAGGCGATCTGGCGCAAGCATCGCGCGGTGCGCTTTGCCTGGCAAAGCGATCTGGCCCGCATGGAATTTGAAGCCCGCCGGATCGCCGCGCAGGCCGCACTGGAGAAGGACAATCCCGAATTCGATGCCGGGCTGGAACGGGTCCGAGCTATCACGCGCATTCGCGCCATCTATGGCCCTTGGGGAGCGGTCGCCAAGGCGGCGATCAAGGAAATTGAAAACTATCTGGCTTCCGGTCCCTCGGCCGATGGCCGCAACGAGGCCAACTACCGGGCCGGTGTCGCCGCAACCTGCGAACTTTTGCCCAAGGGCCCGGCCGATCCGAACTGGGTGACCAGCACCGGCTCCGCCCGCGCCTACTTTGCCAAAGTCGAGCCGGGCACCAAGTACGCCGGCGCCGCCGAGGCCTGGCAACTGGCTTTCGCGCTTGAGGAAGCCGGCGACAACCGCGGATCGCTGAAGGGGAAGATCAAGGCGTTCACAGACCGCTACCGCGACGATGAGCCCGCCATGGACATCGCCGGCGCCTTCTTCCGCGAGGATGTCGTCGCCGCGCTCTGGCCGATTCCGACCGAAGGCGTCGATGTCGATGGCAAGCCGGTTTCTCTGGCCGACTACAAGGGCAAGGTTGTCCTCCTCGACTTCTGGGCGACCTGGTGTGGGCCCTGCCGCGCCGAACTGCCGCACATCCTGGCCGCCTACGAGAAGTACAAGGCGCAGGGGTTTGATATCCTCTCCGTCTCGCTGGACTACGCCGACAGGACCACGGTGGATGCCTACAAGAAGTGGATCGCCGAGAAAGGAATGAACTGGCGCCACATCTACGATCAGCAGGACTGGAACGGTCCGCTGGTGAAGGCCTATCTGGTCGATGGCTCCGGCATTCCCAGCCCGTTCTTGATCGGCCGCGATGGATCGTTGGCCGCTTCCGGCGATCAATGCCGCGGCGAAGAGCTGGCCAAGTCGATCGAGGCGGCGCTGAAGAAGGGCGCGTAGCGCGAATTCACGACAACTGAACGACGGCCCTGTCACGATGTGGCAGGGCCGTTTCTTGTTGGTGGGGCCAATTCGCTGGAGTTTGCGACGGACTGACGCATTGATGGACTGTCGTCGGCGGAGTCCGTCATCCCAAGACCCGGCGCTCTTGGCCGGGTCTTGGGATCCTTGTTGCTCTTTCAGTGGAACAGGTTTTCTACCTGTTCCACGCAGGCTGAGAACCCGTACCACCGAGGGTGGCATCAGCACGACACAGCAAAGGGCTGAAAGCCCGTGCCCCGTCGCGATTGCGGCTTACGTCACATTCCACCATGCGCGCGGCTGACTTTGGAGCATGATGGCAGATTGATGGGTTTAATGATTTCTTGGGGGCAGAAGTTATCAGACCCGAGCGAGTCCTGTTGCGCAACGCGTTTCTTGGCTGTCTTGCACGGGTGAGACCAATGCGATACTCCTACGATCTGCCGGCGCGTCCTGACAGCGCCAATCCAACCCCGCCGAGGATTAGCGCCGCGGCGATTATCAGACGTATCGTCAAGGGCTCCTCCAGCAGCACGACTCCGCCCCAGGCCGCCAGCGCCGGCACCGCCAGTTGCGCGGCAGCCGCGCTGCCGGTCGTGATGTGCCGCAGCGCCAGGTACCACACCGCATACCCCAGCCCGGATGCAATCGCCCCGGACGTTGCCGCCAACACGATTCCTTCGGTGCTTGTCTGCTGTCCGGACCATGTCAGTGCGCTGACCAGGAGCGCCAGCGGGAGCGCGCGGATAAAATTGGAAGCGGTCGCGCCCAATGGATCCGGCGCGTCACGTCCTGCCAGCGAGTACCATCCCCAAGCCGCGCCGGCCGCCGCCATCAGCATGGCGCTCGTCAGAGGCGGCGCCGCGACGCCAGGCAAGAGCAGATAGACGAGTCCGCCGATGGCAATCGCCAGTCCCGCCCACTGCCGCCCGACGAGACGCTCCCCCGTCGCGATCGCCCATCCCAGCATGGCGGCCTGCACCGCCGCAAACAGAATGAGCGCCCCGGTCGCAGCGCTCAGCCGTAAGTAGGCAAAGGAGAAGGGCGCCGCATACGCCGCCAACGCGACAGCCGGCCCCCATCCGCCGGCGCGTAGCCACGCCCAATTGCCCCGGAAACCGGCCAGCAGACCCAAAGTCAGCGCCCCGGCGAGCAGGCGGATGGAAGTAAAGCTGGCCGGATCGATCGTGTTTCCGCCCAGCGCCAGACGGCATAGCAGGGAATTGGCGGCAAACGCCGCCAGGGCGGCCACGAGAAGTGCCAGAGGTTTGAATCGCACGCGGGCAGGGAGAGCGGCATCGCCGGTTAGGGATGCCGCCCTCCCGGTCGATAATGATAGATAAGGATCGGGAGCCGCCAAGTCCGATTTCTGGATTGACAACCAGGATGGTCCCCGTTTCTTGAGGACAGGCTGTCTGGCACGGTTTCTTGACCTACAACTGAAGCGAGACGACGATGCGAAGCCGACTGCTTTATGCCGTGGCTGTTCTGACGCTGTGGGCCGTCACGCCCGTCCGGGCCGCCGACACACTCTCCACGCCGACCGTCTTCTACCAGGATGTTGCCTGGGCGCCCGATGGCAACGCGGTCGCCTTCACGGCGATGATCAATCAGAAGCCCTCCGAAGTTTACACGATGGTGCTGCGGGGCAAGCTGGTGACGCGCTTGACCAAAAACGACGCCGTTGATGCCGGGGTTTGCTGGTCGAAGGACGGGGCGAAGTTGTTTTTCACCTCCAACCGCGACGGCAACGATGAGATCTATGTCATGAACGCCGACGGCGGCGGAATGCGCCGGCTGACCAACCATCCCGGACGCGACGCCGCCCCCTGCCTCTCGCCCGACGGCAATGACATCGTCTTTGTCTCCGACCGCGACGGCAACCCGGACCTCTACATCATGAGTCTCAATGGCGCGACCGTCGAGCGGCTGACCAACACACCCGGCGCAGAACACAATCCGCGCTGGTCGCCCGATGGCCGGAAGGTGGCCTGCTATCTGTCGGCCGAAGGCGCCAAGGATCAGGTGGTCGTCATCGATGCCAACACCGGCGACTCGCGCATCCTCGGCGACGCCGCCTCCGGCAATTCCAACCCGAACTGGTCGATCGATGGCGCCTCTGTGATCTACTGCAGCGCGCCCGCCGAAGGCGAGCGCTGGATATTCGCCGCCGCGGCCGACGGCTCCAAAAACGACAAGCTTCTGCCATTGCCGGCCTTCTACGCCGCCTATTCCCCTGATGGCAAACGCATCGCCTACATCGGGGGCTCCTGGCCCTCCAGCAACCTCTATGTCATCGATTACTCCGATGGCACCATGCGTTGTCTGACCTGCGACATCACGTTGGACCCCGAATTGGTGGCCGAGACCAAGCCCGCCAAGTCCAAGAAGAAGTGAGATTCCCGCCGGCCAGCGGCATTCGGGTCAAACAGTTGCGGTTTTCCGCCGATAAGTACTATAGGACAGGGAAACTCGTGAAGTGGAGGCGGCTCGCCTGAAGATCAACTCCACATTCCTCGTGTCATCGAATTGTGACACAACGGGTTTGCTCTTGTCAGGGTTGCGGGGTTGGATATATTGCCTGTGGGGCCTTGGAAGCGCCCCTGATGTCGATAACCGCGTGTGATCGACTCACATCGGAAATGGAATCGATCCACCGGGAGGATGTAACCGCGTGAAACTCGAACTTCGTCTGGGTCTGCGTCAGGTCATGGCGCCGCAGCTGATTCAGTCCTTGAAGATGCTGCAGATGCCGGTCCTCAAACTGGAGCAGACACTTCGTCAGGAACTGGCCACCAATCCGCTGTTGGAAGAGGTCGAAGCGCTCGAAACCGAACAGGAAGAGATCAAGGAAGAGCAACTGATCGCCGAGCCGGCGCAGACCGAAGTCAAGCCAACGGAAGCGGGGCCCGAAGCCGACTTCGACTGGTCCACTTACCTCGACGAAGGGTCTGAATTCGTCCCGCGCCGCGTCTCCGAGCAATCCGAGGAGATGCTCGAGCACACGCCGGTGGCCGAGATCACGCTCTACGACCATTTGATCGAGCAACTGCAATTGGCCAAGACCTCCGACGAGGACCTCGAGATCGGCGAGTACATCATCGGCAATCTCGACGATGACGGGCTCTTGCACATGACCGTCGAGGAACTGGCCGCCGACCTGAAGGTCGAGCCGGCCAAAGTGGAGAAGGTGCTGCGGCTGGTCCAGACCTTTGATCCGCCCGGCGTGGGTGCCCGCGACCTGCGCGAAGCGTTGCTGCTGCAGCTGGCGCAAAAGAACTTGTCCGACTCGCTGGCGGCGCGCATCGTCGCCGAGCACTTCCACGAACTGGATCGCAAGACCCACATGCAGCTGGCGCAGTCGCTCGGCGTCTCGGTCGAGAAGGTCCAGCAGGCGATGGAGGAGCTGCGGCATCTCTCGCCGCGCCCGGCCCAAGGCCGTTTCACCGTCGCCGCCCGGCCCGTCGTGCCCGACCTCATCGTCGAGCGCATCGAGGAGCAGTATGTGGTCTATCACAACGACCGCAACGTGCCCCGCCTGCGCATCAACGGCGCCTACCGCGATCTGCTCAAGCGCGGCCAGAATGTCCCCACAGAGACCAAGCAGTACGTGCGCGAGAAGCTCGAACAGGCCCGCTGGCTGCTCAACGCCATCAACCAGCGGCGCTCGACCATGGTGCGCGTGATGGAGGCGATCGTCGAAGAGCAGCGCGAATTCTTCGAGAAGGGCCCGTCGTTTCTCAAGCCCCTCATCATGGAGGACATCGCCCGCAAAGTCGGCGTGAATGTGGCCACCATCTCCCGCGTCGCCAACGACAAGTATGTCCAGACCCCGCAGGGGGTCTACGAGATCAAGTACTTCTTCAATTCCGGCGTTGAGAAGTCCGACGGCGAATCGGTCACCAAGACCTCGGTCAAGCAACGGATCGCCGCGATTGTGGCCGCCGAGGACCCCTCCAATCCGCTGTCCGATCAGGAGATTTACCAGAGACTCCAGTCCGAGGGGGTCAAGATGGCCCGGCGCACCGTGACCAAGTACCGCGAGGAGCTGCACATCCCTGCGGCGCGGTTCCGCCGCAAGGTCTTCGACCGTCCGGCCAAGCCGGCGGAGGACGTTTCCGCGCCGCCCTCGGTCTCCGCCGCCAAGTCCGCGGCCTCAACCCTGTGGGAGTAAGGTTGCCTTGACGCCGATCCGCTCCTGCTCAACCGTGATTGCGTGCTTTCCGGGACAGGTGTATCATTGGCCTGTCCCGTTTTCATGGGCTGGACGGAACCGATTTCGGACAACCGACGACATTTTCCAACCACATCATCGGGAGCGCGATGGATCGCCACTTAGGACTTGAGATGGTCCGTGTCACCGAGGCGGCGGCGTTGGCCTCGGCGCAATGGCTGGGAAAGGGAGACAAGAACGCCGCTGACCAGGCCGCGGTCAAAGCGATGCGGTCGGTGTTCAACGAGATCGACTTCGATGGCACCGTGGTGATCGGGGAAGGGGAGCGCGACGAGGCGCCGATGCTCTACATCGGCGAGCGTGTCGGCACCGGCAAGGGGCCGCAGGTGGATATCGCCCTCGACCCGCTGGAGTGCACCAATTCGGTGGCCTATGCCCGTCCCAATGCGCTGGCCGTGGTTGCCATGGCCGCCAAGGGGCACTTCCTGCACGCGCCCGATACCTACATGGAGAAGATCGCCGTCGGCGAGGAGGCCCGCGAGGCCATCGATCTGCGCAAGTCGACCGCCGAGAACCTGCACGATGTCGCCGACGCCCTGGGCATGCCCGTGGAGAACCTGACGGTGGTCATCCTCGACCGCGACCGGCACGCCGATCTGATCACCGACGTGCGCAAGACCGGCTGCCGCATCCAGCTCATTCCCGATGGCGACGTGTCCGCCGCCATCGCCACGGCGTTGCCCGACACCGGCGTCAACGTGCTCATGGGCACCGGCGGCGCGCCGGAGGGCGTTCTGGCCGCCGCGGCGCTGCGTTGCGTTGGCGGCGCCCTACAGGGGCGGCTGCGGCCCCGCAATCAGACCGAAATCGAGCGCGCCCGCGCCATGGGCGTCACCGACATCAATCGCATCTACACCGAAAGCGAGCTGGCGCGCGGCGACAACATCATGTTCGCCGCCACCGGCGTCACCAATGGCGATATGCTGCGCGGCGTTCAGTTCACCGCGCAGGGCGCCACCACGCATTCCATCGTGATGCGCTCGCTGACCCGCAGCATACGCATCATTGAAACCCGGCACTCCGCGCTGCGCGGCACCGCGTTCGCGCACTACCACTACAAGGAGGCGTAGCGGCGCGCATGCGCCGCCCTTGGATTGATCTGGCGTTGTCTGGCACGGCCCACACGAATCCCGCGTGCTGTTTTACAGCATGCGGCGGGAAAGGAGACGGAGATGTCCGTACGAGTGACCGCGCGTCATTTTGAGCTCACCAGCGAAGTCAAAGACCACGTTGAGCACCGCTCCCGTCAATTCGAACGTTTCTTTTCCAATATCGTCGATCTGCACTGGATTCTCGAAGTTGATAAGCACCGTCATCTGGCCGAGACCTCGGCGCAGGTGCACGGCACCCTGCTGACCGGCAGCGCCGAGGCCGGCGACATGCGCACCGCCATCGATGAGGCCGCCGGCAAGATGGAAGCCCAACTCAAAAAGTATAAGGACCGGCTCAAGGAGAAAGATCCGAAGGCGATCATCGAGGCCAAGACGGCCTCCCTGCGCAACGGCGAAACCCTGGCCCAGTGACGCGCATCGGGAATGAGGGGGCGGCATGGACGCGGTGACCATTGAACGTCTGCTCGAGGACCGGCGGGAGCAATTCGACCTGACCGTGCTCGCCGGACGCTTGGGACTCAAAAAGCAGATCATCAACGCCGAGATTCACCGGCCCGGCCTGGCCCTGACCGGCTACGTCGACCGCTTCCCGCGCACCCGCACGCAGGTGCTCGGGGAGACCGAGATCACCTTCCTGGAATCTCTGTCCCCCGAGCGCCGGCGCGACATTCTCGACATGCTCTATCAGACCGGCGTGCCGCTGGTGATCGTCACCAAGAACCAGGCGGTGCCGCCCGAGATGATCGAACTGGCGGACAAATACCAGATCCCGCTTTTGGGCACCCGGCTGTCCACCACCGACTTCATCAACCGGCTCTCGGTGTACCTCGATGTCCGTTTCGCCCCCACCACCCAGATCCATGGCACCTTTGTCGACGTGTACGGCATCGGACTGCTCTACACTGGACGGTCGGGGATCGGCAAATCGGAAATCGCGCTCGACCTGATCGAACGCGGCCACCGTCTGGTCGCCGACGATGTCGTGCGCATCACTCGCCGCGCGCCGCAGGTGATTATTGGCACGGCCGGCGAGCACTTGGGCCACCACATGGAGATCCGCGGCGTCGGCATCATCAATGTCGAGAAGCTCTTCGGCATCCGTGCCGTCCGGCTCCAGAAGCGCATCGAAGTCGAGGTCCGTCTGGAACTGTGGCGGGAGGATGTCGAGTACGAACGTCTCGGCCTCGAGGACAAATACACCACGATCCTCGGCGCCGAGATCCCGCTGGTCACCCTGCCGCTGTCGCCGGGCAAGAACATCACGGTGATCTCCGAGGTCATCGCGATGAACCACATGCTGAAGGTCTATGGCGTCCACACTCCGCGCGAATTCTCGCGCGCCCTCACCGAGGAGATGATGCGCCGGCACGCCACCGCGCAGTACCTCGAGTCCGACACCGAGTGACGCGGGGCTGGAACGCGGGGCGAATTTTCCGATACAAGTAAGAAATGGCCGGGGAGCGTGTCCGGCTTCGTCAACCGGGCCGGCCGCGGGAGGGGAAGGGCGTTTGGACGGGTCATCCAAAGCCGAATTGAAAGTGGGCGCGACGGTTCTCATCGCGCTATTGATCCTCATTTCCGGTCTGCTCTGGCTGAAGGGCTTTCGCCTCGAACGCAGCCGCTACGTTCAGTACGTCTGGTTTCCCAACATCGGCACGCTCTCGACCGGTGATCCGGTCTCGATCTCCGGCGTGAACAAGGGCAAGGTCGCCTCGATCGATCTGGACGAGGGCGGGGTCAAAGTCGGGATGTACTTTGCCAACGACGTCCAACTGCGCGCCGACGCTGAATTCACCATCAAGAATGTCGGCCTGATGGGCGAACGGTTTGTCGACGTGCGCACCGGGACAGCGGCCGAGCCGCTGCCGCGCGACTCGGTTGCGCGCGGCGAGTACGACACCGGCATTCCGGAGGTCATGGGCCTGATGGGCCGCATGACCGAGGATGTCCGCGATCTGGTGGTCGCCGTGCGCGCCACCATCGGCTCCGACACGACCCTGCAGCGCATTGCCGCCATCACCGCCGGGCTGGAGCGCGTGGCGCGTCAGACATCGGACCTGATCGATCGCAATCAAACCGGCATCGACCGCGCCGTGGCCGACTTCGGCGAGGCGGCGCGACGGTTGCGGCTCACGATGGAAACCAACGAGCACGCGATCAACCGCTCCGTCGCTCGTCTCGACACCACCACGGCCCATCTCGCGCTCTTTGCCGATCGCCTCGATTCGCTGGCCGGCGCGGCCCATCAATTGGTCGCCGACCTGCAGAACGGCGAAGGCACGCTGCCGCGCCTTTTGCACGACGACCAACTGCTGCGGCGCTGGGAAGCCACCGCCGCGGACATCGACGCGCTGGTGCGCGATATCCGCGAGCATCCGCGCAAGTATCTCAAAGTCGACGTCCGGCTCTTCTGAGCACACTCGCCGCTTTTTCGCCCGGCACGGAGAAAAAGGCCAACATCGGCCCCGGCCAGCCGTTAGATTGTGACCGGCCCGGCGGATGATTCTGGCCGCCGCTCCGACCCACGTATGCTGCAGCGTCTGCGTCTCATCTTCCCATACGTCAAGCGGTACCGTCGCTACTTCTGGTGGGGGCTGGTGGCGATCATTGTCACCAACGCGCTGGAGTTGCTCTCGCCGTTGGTGCTGCGGCGCGCGATCAACCGCATCGAGCATGGCGGTGACGCCTCCCTCCTGATCTGGGATGCGGCGTTGATCGTGCTCTTGATGCTGGTTTCCGGCCTTTTCCGCTTCATGGTGCGTCGGACGGTGATCTGGGCGTCGCGCAAGATCGAGTATGATCTGCGCGGCGATCTCTTCGAGCATATTCTCAAGCTTGACGGCACCTTCTTTGACCGCACACCCACCGGCGATATCATCACCCGCGCCTCTTCGGACATCGAGCAGGTCCGCATGATGATCGGCCCCGGCATCATGCAGGGGGTCAACACGCTGGTGGTGGCGCTGGTGGCGATGCCGTTGATGTTCCATCTTGACTGGCAACTGGCGCTTTGGGTGCTCACGCCGCTGCCGATCCTGGCGGTCGTCACCAACCTGCTGGGCGGCGTCGCGCACAAACGCTTGATGGCGATTCAGGAGATGTTCTCGGCGCTGTCGGCGTCGGTGCAGGAGTCCTTCGCCGGGATCCGTGTTCTGCGCGCCTTCTCCCGCGAGGAGGACCGCAGCCGCCGCTTTGTCCGCGACAGCAAGGAATTGTTCCGGTTGAACATGCGTTTGGTCGCCATGTATGGCGCGTACATGCCGCTCATGACCCTGCTGTCCAGCGCCGCCATCGTGCTGGTTCTGATCGTCGGCGGACGCGGGGTGATCGACGGGCGCATCGACCTCGGCACGCTCGTTGCCTTCTCCGTCTATCTGGGCATGCTCATCTGGCCGATGATCGCGCTGGGATGGGTGGTGTCGCTCTATCAGCGCGGAGTGGTTTCTCTGCAACGCCTCGGCGCGATTCTGCAGACCAAGTCCGCTATCATCGAGCCGGCGGTGCCCGCGGTGTCACGAATCGAACGCGGGCCGTTGGAATTCCGCCATCTCTCGTTCGCCTATGGCGCCGCCCCGGCCGCCGACGGCGCCCCCGAGGCCCGCGGCCGTGAGTGGGCGCTTTATGACATCTCCTTTGTCATCCATCCCGGCGAGACGGTGGCCATCGCCGGCCCGACCGGGTCGGGCAAATCGACGATCGCCCACCTGCTCTGGCGACGGTATCCGGTGCCCGATCACACGCTGTTTCTGGCGGGCGTCGATGCCAACGCCGTGCCGCGCGCGTTGTGGCGGTCGCGCATCGCCGTGGTGCCGCAGGAGGCATTTCTGTTCTCCGAAACACTGCGGGCCAATATCAACCTGACCGGACGCGTGGCCGGCGACGATGACACCCGGCGGCTGGCCGAGAGCGCCGCCTTCGCCAAGGATGTCGCCGAGTTCCCGCAGGGGTATGAGACCGTCGTCGGCGAGCGCGGCATTACGCTCTCCGGCGGGCAGAAGCAACGGGTCACGCTGGCCCGCGCGTTGGCCGCCGACGCCGATGTGCTGGTGCTCGACGATGCCTTCAGCGCCGTTGACGCCCAGACCGAACGCGAAATTACCGACCGCCTGGCCGCGCAGTTCGGCACGCGCATCATCATCCTGATCACGCATCGCATCGCCACGCTGGCGCGGGTCGACCGCATCCTCTTTCTCGAAGAGGGACGACTGGTCGATGCCGGATCACACGATGAATTGGTCGCCCGCGGCGGCGCCTACGCCCGCTGGGTGGCGCGCGAGGCGATCATCGAAGAACTGGAGCGCATGTAGACCCATGTCCGAGCCGTTCTTTGAAGATGAGGCCCTCGGCAAGGCCTACGATCACCGCCTGATGCGGCGGTTGGTCGGCTATCTGCGTCCCTATCGCTGGGCGGTCTTTGCCTCGCTGTTGCTTCTCATCGCCGCCTCGGGCCTGGCCATCGCCGGACCGTGGGTGATCGCGCGCATCATCGACGGCCCCATCGCCGAAAAGGACATGGCCGGGCTGTTGAACTGGGCGTTGGTCTATCTGGGCATCCTCGCCGCGCAGTTTGTGATTCAATTCCTGCACATGATCACCACGCAGTGGATCGGGCAGCGGGCGATGCTCGATATGCGGACGCAGTTGTTCGATCACCTGCTCACGCTCGACATGAAGTTCTTCGATCGCAATCCGGTCGGGCGGCTGTTGACCCGCGTGACCGGCGATGTCAATCAACTCAATGAACTGTTCGCTTCCGGCGTGGTGACGATCTTCGGCGACGTCCTGACGCTGATCGCCATCGTGGCGGCCATGGTCTATCTCAATCCGAAGATGGCGCTGGTTACCTTCGCGGTGTTGCCGCTTTTGGCGCTGGCCACCTGGATCTTCAAAATCCGCGTCCGCGAGGACTACCGCGAGGTGCGCCGGCTGGTGGCCAAGGTCAATTCCTTCTGGCAGGAGCATGTCACGGGCGTGGCGGTGGTGCAGGGGTTCAATCGCGAAGCCGAGACCCTCGCGCAGCACCAGCAGCGTAACGCCGAACTGCGCGACGCGCACTTCCGTTCGGTCCTGCATTACGCCGTTTTCTATCCGGTGGTCGAGCTGATCGGCGCGATTTCGCTGGCGCTGATCATCTGGTATGGCGGCGGGCAGGTGGTCGCCGGGGCGATGACCTTCGGCGCCCTGGCCGCGTTCATCCAATACGCCGAGCGATTCTACGCGCCGATTCGCGACCTGTCCGAAAAGTACAATGTGCTGCAGGGCGCGATGGCTTCCTCCGAGCGCATCTTCAAACTGCTCGACACGCGGCCCGCCGTCGTCGCCGATCCGGCGCTAGCCACGCCGTCTACGCCCCCGGTGCCCGGCCATGTGCGCTTTGAAAACGTCTGGTTTGCCTATCAGGGCGAAGACTGGGTGCTGGAAGACATCAGTTTCGACGTGCATCCAGGCGAGACCGTCGCGATTGTCGGCGCCACCGGTTCCGGCAAGACCTCGATCGCCAACCTGATCACCCGGCTCTATGAATTCCAGAAGGGACGCATCAGCGTGGATGGCATCGACATCCGCGCCTGGGACCCGCGACGACTCCGCCGCCGCGTCGGCATGATCTCGCAGGATGTCTTCCTCTTTTCCGGCCAGGTCCTCGACAATCTCCGTCTCGACGATGACTCCCTGACACCGGAAGCACTGGCCCGTGCGGCCGAGCGCGTCGGGCTGGCGCGTCTGAGCGAGGGCAACGGCGATGCTCTGACGCGCCGCCTCGGCGAGCGCGGCTCGGGACTGTCGGTGGGGGAGAAGCAACTGGTCGCCTTCGCGCGCGCCGTGGCCTTCGATCCCGGCATCCTCATCCTGGACGAGGCGACCTCGTCGGTTGATCATCGCACCGAGTTGCAGATTCAGGCGGCCCTCGCCGAAGTGTTCGCGGGCCGCACCAACATCGTCATCGCCCACCGCCTCTCGACCATCCGTTCCGCTGATCGCATCCTCGTCCTGCACAAGGGACGGGTTCGCGAGATGGGACGGCACAGCGAACTGATGGCCCAGGACGGCATCTATGCGCGGCTCTACCGTCTGCAGGAAGAATCCGACCGTGACACCGCCGATGCCGAGCGGCTGACCGCCTGAATCCAGGGAGCATCCCATGACACCGCGCGCCGAACACGCCGCCCCGACCGACCCGCTCGGGCGTGAGTATCTGGAATCGGCCATTCCCATCGCCCGTGCCGCCGGCGACCTGCTGGCCGCTCACCTCGGCGGCACACACACCGTTGAGCTGAAAGGCGCCATTAATCTCGTCACCGAGATGGACCGCCGCGCCGAGGAGCTGATCGTCGCGTCACTGCAGAAGACCTTTCCCGACTTTGCGATCATCGCTGAGGAGGGCTCCGAGCGGCGGGCCGAAAGCGGGTACGCCTGGTATGTGGACCCGCTGGATGGCACGACCAACTACGCGCATGGTTTGCCGATCTTCTGCGTGTCGATGGGGCTGTGGCGTGGGGAGCAGCCGATCTGCGGCATCGTCTATCACCCGATGGGGCGTGAACTGTTCACCGCCACCAGCGGCGGCGGGGCGTATCTCAATGGGCATCGGCTATCCGTCTCACAGACCGCCGATCTGGGAAACGCGATTTTGGCCACCGGATTTCCCTATGACATTCGCGACAGCGAATTCGACAATCTGGACCACTTCGCCCGCTTCGCCAAGACCGCCCGCGCCATCCGCCGCATGGGCGCCGCCGCGTTGGACCTGGCCTGGACCGCCGCCGGACGCTTCGATGGCTTCTGGGAGATGAAACTCTCCCCTTGGGACTTTGCCGCCGCCACCATACTCTGTCGGGAGGCGGGCGCGCAGGTGACCGACTTCGACGGCAACCCGTTCACGCTGGCCCGGGGCCAGGCGGTCGCCGCCAACCCCGTGTTGCACCGGCAGATGCTGGCCACTATCAAACTCGGACGGTATCCGCGGTAGCGGCTGACGATGCACGACCTGTCAATACTCCGCGATCTGGCCATCATCCTCGCCACGGCCGTGGTGGTGGTGGGATTCCTGCGCCGGTTTGGCATCCCGCCCATCGCCGGCTACATTATTGCCGGCACCATCGTCGGTCCCAAATCGATCGCCCTCATCAGTGACCCGCGGCAAGTCGCATTGCTTTCCGAGATCGGCGTCGCACTCCTGCTGTTCGGCATCGGAATGGAACTTTCGTTGGAGCGACTGCGCCGCCTCTGGCGGTCGATCCTGGTCGGTGGCGCGCTCCAAGTCGGGATCACCGGGGGCATCTTCGCGCTCTTGGGCTTGGCGCTGGGGCTGACAGTTTCACAGACAATCTTTCTGGGGTTTCTGATCGCGGTTTCCAGCACCGCGATCGTGCTGCGCGCGTTGGAGAGCCGCGGCGATCTTCACTCTCCGCACGGCCGCCTGACGCTCGGCATACTGGTCTTTCAGGACCTTTGCGTCGTGCCGATGATGCTCGCCATTCCGCTCCTGGCCGGCGGTTCCACGGTGGGCGGCTGGATCTGGATTGCCGCGCTGGTGACTATCGCCGCGCTGATTGTCGTGCTGCTGGCGGCGTTCTTCCTGGTGCCGCGGGTGTTGCATTGGGTGGCGCAGACACGGCAACGCGATCTGTTCATTCTCACCGCCCTTCTGGTGTGCATCGGCACCGCCTGGGTCGCCACCCAGGCGGGTGTCTCCCTGGCGCTGGGAGCGTTTCTCGCCGGTCTGGTCATTTCCGGCAGTGAGTATCGGCATCAGGCGATGGCGGACCTCATCCCGTTCCGGGAACTGCTCACCAGCTTCTTCTTTGTGTCGATCGGGATGCTGCTTGATCCCGGCATCATCTTGCGGACGTTCCTGCCCATCCTCGCCTGGCTGGCGCTCATCCTGGCGGCCAAGAGTCTTATCGTGATGCTGGTGGTTTGGTTGATGCGTCTGCCGTTGCGGGTGGCCATCCTCGCCGGCCTGTCGCTGGCGCAGGTTGGCGAGTTCTCATTTGTGTTGATCTCAGCGGCGAACGGCACCCCGCTGATGGCGTACTCCTTCGGGGACACGCTGCTGGTGGCCATCATCCTGAGCATGGTGATCGCTCCGCTGCTGATGGCGCAGGGACCGCGTCTGGCCGAAGCCGCCGGCCGACGGACCTGGCTGATTCGGCTTTTCCGCGCTGCGCCCGCGCCGGATGAGGAAGGGCCGATCAGCCGCCTTCATGATCACGTCATCATCGCCGGCTGGGGTGTGGCCGGACGCGAGTTGGGGCATGCCCTGCGCGCCGCCGGCATACCCTATCTGGTGGTTGACCTGAATCCGCAGACTGTGCGCGAGGCCGCCGCCGAACATGAACCAATTGTCTACGGCGATGTGACCAACGCCGATGTGCTCGAGCATCTCGGTTTGCGGCGCGCGCGCATGCTGGTGCTGGTGGTCAATGATCCGCAGGCGGCCGAGCAGAGCGTCCGCGCCGCGCGGCGCATTTCGCCGGTGGTCCCGGTGCTGGTCCGCGCGCGGTTCGTCTCGTCGGTGGAGCCGCTGCTGAAAGCGGGCGCGACCGATGTCGTGCCGGCGGAATTGGAAGCGGCGGTGGAGGTCACCGCCCGTGTGCTTTTGGCCTGCGGGGCGAGTGTGGAAACCGTGGTCGATGAACGCGTGCGGATTCGGGATCGGCGCGGCATCGACGATGAGCCGCCCGCGGTGTCGGCCTAACGCTCCGTCGCTTCCAGCGAACGGAGCACGTCGCCGATCCGGTCAATCCGAAAGGGCTTCATGAGGAACGCGTCGGCCGCGCCGTCGGCGTATTCGCGCCCCGACAGCGACGGCGCATACCCGGAGATCATGATGACCGGCAGTTCCGGGTGCAGGCCCTTGATCGTCTTCACCAGCGTCTCGCCGCTCATTCCCGGCAGACGGTAGTCGACGATGATGGCATCGGGGCAATGATGCTCAATGTGGGTCAGCGCCTCCTCGGCGCTGCCGGCGCTTTCGACGTTGTAGCGCATCGCTTCGAGCACTTCCAGAAGCAGGATCCGGAACTCGGGATCGTCGTCCACCACCAACACCGCGCGGATCGGCCGCTTGGCATGGCCGTTGCTGTTGGCGTGCCCCAGCACCCGCTCCAGCACGTCCTCGATCTTGGAGAGACGGAACGGTTTCATCAGGAAGCCATCGGCGCCCGACTCGACCGCCTCGGCCTTGTGCTGCGGGACGGCAAACGCGGTGATCATCACCACCGGCAGCTCCGGCTTCTGCGCCTTGAGGGCCTGCAACAGGGTCAACCCGTCGATCTCCGGCATGCGGATGTCGGTGATCACGCAGTCGTAATCGTGGTGATAGACCATCTCCAACGCCTCACGGCCGTTGCCGGCCTGCGAAGTCGCATAGCCGAGCGCGCCCAGCGCTTCGGAGAGCAAACCACGGATGCGCGGATCGTCGTCGACGATCAACAGATGCTTGGGTGAGGCAGTGGTCACGGGCGACATCCCTCCTGGATTGGCGCGCCGCCCGCGTGACGTCAGGCCTTGGCCTTGGCCTTGCCTTTGGCCTTGGGTTTCGTCGTGTTGGGGGCGGTGCGCTTTCGGCCCCGAATGAGACGGAGAACCTCTTCCGTCTTCTCTTTTAATAGATCGGCCGATTTCGCCTCGACGTTAAGCCGCAGCAGGGGTTCGGTGTTGGAGGGCCGGACATTGAACCACCAGTCTTCCGCTTGGATCGTGATCCCATCCAACCGGTCAATCAAACGGTCCGGGAAGGCCGCCTCAATCTTCTGCAGCGTCTTGGGGATGCTGGTCACCTTACTGTTTATCTCGCCCGAGCGGAAGTACGGATCCAGCGAATGGACCAACTGGGACAACGACTTATCCGACTCGGATATGGCCTCCATCGCCACCAGAAGCGCGATCAGCCCCGAGTCGGCATACCAGTTCTTCTGGAAGTAAAAGTGGCCGGAGTGCTCCCCGCCAAAGATGGCGTTTTCCTTCTTCATGATCGGCTTGATCAGTGCGTGCCCTACCGGTGTGCGCACCGCGCGGCCACCGGCGGCCATGATCCCTTCCGAGACCGCCCGTGAGCAGATGATGTTGTAGAGGATGGTTGCGCCCGGATTCTTCGCCAGCAGACTCCTGGCCACCAGCAGGGTCACGATGTCACCCCCGATGGGTTTGGCGTTCTCATCGATCAGAAACATGCGGTCGGCGTCGCCGTCGAAGGCCACGCCGAAATCGGCGCGCTCGGCCAACACGCGCTCCTGCAAATCCTTCAGGTTCTCCGGCTCGATCGGATTGGCGAGATGGTTGGGGAAACGCCCGTCCAACTCCATGAACAGCGGAATGACCTGGCAGGGGAGATGTTCGAAGACCCGCGGCACGGTGACCCCCGCCATGCCGTTGCCGGCGTCGATGACGATCTTGAACGGTCGGATCTTCGCGCGATCGATAAACGAGAGGACATGTTCGGTGAAAGCCGGCAGGATATCCCGTTCCTCGATGCGTCCCTCGGCGGTCGGTTCGTCGACATCGCCCAGCGAGATCATTTCGGCGATGCGGTTGATGCCGTCCTTGCCCGACAGCGGTTCGGCGCCGCGACGGCACATCTTGAACCCGTTGTACTCCGGCGGATTGTGCGAGGCGGTGACCATGATTCCGCCGTCGGTCTGCAAGTGCCCCACCGCGAAGTAGAGCGCGTCGGTCGAGACCCGTCCGACATCGAGGACCGTGCACCCACCGGCGACCAACCCTTCGCAGAGCGCATCGGTCAGCTCGTCGGAATGAATCCGCATGTCGCGGCCCACCGCCACCACCGGCCCGGGCAGTTCGGACCGGAACACCCGCCCTACCAGCCGGGCCACTTCGGTATTCAGTTGGTCGGGAACGATGCCGCGAATGTCGTAGCTTTTGAAGATGCTGGTATCAATCGTCGGACCCGTCGGGATCCGTCTGGCCACACTGCGCATGCGCTTACTCTCCCACGGAAGGTATTTCCCCCGCGCCAAAGACGGGACTTTCCCGGCCGGAGTCAACCCACATCACGAACGGTCTTTGCTGCGGCTTGACGGCGGGCGCGCCGCGTCGCACATTGGCGCGTGCATCGACTTGAGGATCATCGTTTTGTCGCGCGTGGAATTTGACAGCATCCGCAAGGCCTATGGCCCCACGGTCGCGCTGGCCGGGGTTTCGTTTACCGTCAGCGATGGGGAGTTCCTGGTCATTGTCGGTCCTTCGGGGTGCGGCAAGTCGACGTTGTTGCGCGTGGTCGCCGGACTGGAGTCGCCGGACGCCGGACGTGTTCTGATCGATGGCGCCGATGTCACCCCGCGGCCGCCGAAGGACCGTGGCGTCGCCATGGTGTTCCAATCCTATGCCCTGTATCCGCATTGGACGGTTCACGATAACATTGCCTTCCCGCTGAAAATTCGCCGCGTGGCCAAAGACGACATCGCCCGACGCGTGCGGCAGATTGCCGACGCGCTGCAACTGACCGCGCAACTGACACGCCGTCCGCGTGAATTGTCCGGCGGTCAGCGGCAGCGGGTCGCGCTCGGGCGCGCCATGGCGGCCGATCCCCGCATCTTTTTGTTCGATGAGCCGCTGTCAAATCTCGATGCGCCGTTGCGCGCCGGCATGCGCCGTGAGATCGTCGCCCGCCAGAAAGAGCTGGGAAAGACCTCGCTGTATGTCACCCATGATCAGACCGAAGCCCTGACCATGGCCGACCGGATTGTCGTTTTGGAGTCCGGGACTCTGATGGGCATCGGCACACCACAGGCGCTCTATGATGACCCGCCGAATCGTTTCGTCGCGCAGTTCCTCGGCCGTCCGACGATCAACATGCTGGATGCGGTGGTGCGACAATCCGACGGCGCATTGGTGGTCGATCCGTATGGTTGGAGAACGTCATCCCGGCCCGCCGGCGCCTGGCCGGCCGCGGTCGAAGTCGGGGTGCGTCCCGAGCATGTGCAATTGCGGGCCGACGATGACGGCCGCTGGCGGATCGCTTCGCAGGAATTCCTTGGCGACAAGGTGCAGTGTGTCGTCACCGACGGCCCACGGCAACTGACCGTATTGGCCGAAGCCCATGCCGCTTTGCCGATCGGCGCCCCGGTCGCGCCGGAGCCGCGGCCCGACCGGCTGTTGTTCTTCGATCCCCCAAGCGGGCAACGTCTGCGCGCGACCGTTTGATCCCATGCCCGAATTGCCCGAAGTCGAAACGGTGGTGCGCGCCCTGCGTCCGGCGATTGTCGGCGCGCGTATCGAGCGTGTGGACTTTGCCTCGGCGCGCATCTCCAAGGGCAATCCCCGTGGCTGGAAAGACGCCCTGACCGGCCGCACGGTCGAACGCGTCACCCGTCGCGGCAAATACATCGTCATCTCTTTTGCCGGCGGCGGCCATTTCGTCGCGCACCTGCGCATGACCGGACGGTTCCGTCTCTATCCGCCCGATGCGCGCCGCGAACGCTACGACCGTTTGATCCTGACAGTGGCGGGCGGCCCATTGCCCGATGCGCGGCGCCTCGTGTTGGTCGACACGCGCCAGTTTGCCCGTGCAGACTTCGTCCCCGATGGTCATGCCCACCGTCATCCCGGCATCGCCAAGCTGGGTCCGGAGGCCGACACGATCACCGAGATCGACCTGCGTCGCCGCCTGGCACGCACTCATCGTCCAATCAAGTCGCTGCTTTTGGATCAGACGGCGATCGCGGGTTTGGGCAACATCTACGCCGATGAGGCGCTGCATGCCGCCGGAGTGCACCCGCTCTCGCCCGGCGACCTCATCGATCGGGCCCATATCCGCCGTTTACGCGCCGCCATCCAGCGCATCCTCACAGCGGCCATTGAGGCCTGCGGCACCACGTTTGACACGTTCTCCGACCTGACCGGCGAAGCCGGCGGATTCGCTCCGCAATTGCATGTCTATGGGCGCGATGGGCTACCGTGCCTATCGTGTAGCGCCATCATCGAACGACTGGTGCTCTCCGGACGCAGCGCTCACTTCTGCCCGCGCTGCCAGCCGCCGCCCGTCTAACCCAGTATGGGATTCTTCCCATAGGATGGGCAACTTTTCTCTCTCCGCGCCGCCCATCCCTCCCCTTAATCATTCCACCGAAGTGCCGATCTTACAACGGGAGAGAGAGGACTATTCACGCGATGACCACACCCCGCTCCACGTCCATCACCGTCACCCGTCCGCTCAATGTGTTGGTAGTTGACGACGATCCCCTGATCCTGACCGTGGTGGACCTGATGGTCCGTCATGCCGGCCACACCGTGCGCACCGCCTCCGATGGCGTGGCCGCGCTGGATGTGCTGGCCGATGCCCCCTCCGACGTGATCGTCTCCGACATCCGCATGCCCGGGATGGACGGGCTCTCGCTGGCGCGGCTGGTTCGCAAGGATTACCCCGCGATCCCGATCATCCTCATGACCGGCTATCTGTCCGAGTTCTCCAGCGGCAGCGCCAACGAGATCGGCGTCGACTGCATCTTGAAGAAGCCGTTCAAATCCACCGACCTGATCGAGGCGATCGCCCGGCTGGTCCCGCGCTGAGAGGATGACAGGCTCAACAAGAAAAGGCCGGCGCCAAGGCGCCGGCCTCTTGTGTCTGGAGATGCGGAAAGTTTTCAGCCCGCGGAGAAGGTAATCAGGAAACGCACGTAATCCTCGTCGCCCGCGCCGCGCACCGTGATGTCGAAAGGCGCTTCGGCGGCGATGCCATAAAAGTAGAACTGGCCGCCCTCGAGCAGGTCGAGCACCGTCTCCAGGTTCTCAACGTAGTCGGCCGACTCGGAAAACGACACCGAGCGGACCTCCAACGGTTCCAGCGCCAGCCCGCCGAAGACTTTGGTCGCGTTGGTACGGACCTGCTCCGCGGTGGTGTACAACTCGGTGGAGATGTAAAGCTCGCCGTCGGCGGCGGAATTCAGGTTGTTGACGAACTCGCATTCGAATTTCACATCGATGATCGCCTGGATGTCATCCTTGTGGTCCTGCCAGGTCTCGTTGTCCGTCAAGTCCACGGCCAGATAGTCGAGCGTCTCGTCGCTGGATGTGATTGTGCGTGTGCCGGAGATGACGACGACAAACTGGCCGGACACGATACAGCCCGCGGCCAGCAGCAACAGCGTCAGCGCGGCCGCCAGGTATCCTTTGTGCAGTCTGGTTTTTGTCATGGTCGGTTCGCCTCGTTTCATCTCACGCCAAAGTAATAGTTGAGTCCCGCGCGCAGGTGCGCCCACTTGCGCGATCCACCATTGTCCAGCGGCAGGATTTCGCCCGAGGCGCGCGCCTCGATGCCCAGGGGGCCCGAGCCAATCTCGAATCCCATGCCGCCACAGAACCCCAGCTGCCCGTCGCTGAAGTCGCGGAAGTCGTTCTCTTCATTGTAATACTTGATCCCGCCGAAGGGGAAGAAGCGAAACCCGACCGCCGGACCCGCGCCGCCGAGGATGACGTTGATTCCCACCGAGGTGAGCTTGGACCCCTCGAACGTCTCGCCGGGCACTTCATCGATTTCCCAGTCGCCGTTCTTGAAATACGTGAAATTCGGCTCGATGCCGAGCATGCCCCCCAGCGACAACCGCAGATGTCCGCCGAAGACCATTCCGTTGGCCGCATCGTCCTGCGCGATCGGAATGCTGACCCCGCCGAAGCCGCCGATGCCCCAACCGGTCGCGTGCGCGACCGCGGTCGGCAGACTGAGCGCCACCGCCGCCGCCGCAATCATGATCCGTTTTACCATTGACCCTCCTCGTCTGCGGAGGCGCAGACACCTGTGATGGGCTAATCTCCGCCCGGCCATGACGGCCGTCAACGGAAAACCGCGCGTGAAGCAATTCAGGCCGTGGGCGTGGTGGCAAAAACGTCGAACTCGCGTTCCTGCAGTGCGCCGAGAATGCGTACGTAAGTGTCGATCAGGATGGTCAGCGCCCGGCCGTTGGACGGCTCCGCCTCGGCCAGAATCTCCGGCAGACGGGCACGGCCGCGCGCCAGATGCTCCCAGGCCCGTTGCGCCTCATAGCGCGCCAACAGGCGATAAGCGCCGTCGGCGACCCCGGCGTCGCGCAGCCGATGCAGATCGTCGCGCTCCATCCCAAATCGCGACAGATCTTCCTCCGGCAGGTAGACCAGCCCGGATTCACCGAGCGTCAGGTCAACGGCGACATCGCGCAGGATGTGCACGCAATAGCAGAAGACCGCCAGATCCTCGGTGGCGGCCAACACGCGCTCGTAGCTCCAGCCGGTCCGAAAGATGCCGTCCGCGCCCGGCTTCATCAGCACCAGATACATGAAGACCACGGCCGGCGCCACCGAGGCGCCATGCATGTAACGACGCAGCTCATCCCAGGTGCGGAAGGAGGGAGTGACCACATCGGCCGACATCGCTTCCGCCAGGTTCCGCCAGGGGTCGAGCGGGAAGTCAAAGCGCGCCAGCGTGTCCGCCAGTGCGGTCCAGAGCGGACCCGGTGACGGTGTGCCCCGACGGGCGGCATGCACTGCCTCCAGCCACCGCGCCACCCGTCCCAATTCGCTGCGTCGCCGGTCGGCGGTCAGCGAAGCGCGGTTGGGAATTCCGTCAATCGCATCGTCGATGACCCGCATGGAGGCGTAGGTGGCCACAAACGCGCGTCGCACCGCCGGGCGCTCGAACAACTGCGCCGCGGCATACAGGTGCGGCTTGTCCCGTCCGGCCAGCGTTTCGCAGGCCGCATAGGCGGCGTCCAAATCAAGCGGGGCGCTCATGCGCGCATCGGTCCTATTTCAACGCCGCGATGATCTCGGACGGCTCCGGGAATCGTCCCGCCACTTTCTTCGAAAAGACCAGCAGACCATCGGCCTTGACCTCGAAGACGCCGCCGCTGCCGGCGATCAACTCCGCGTCGATACCCAATGTCTTCTTCAATTCGTCCGCCAGACTGGCGGCGCGGGGAAGATAGTTTCACTCATTGCAGTATTTGATCGTGACACGTTTGGCCATGGCCCGTCCTTTCGGCGTCAGGGTTATGAGTCGTTGCGATGCACTATCGTCGCGGATCGTTGCGCGGTCGGATAGATCACCATTTCGGAAACGTTGACATGGGCCGGACGCGACGCCGCCCAGAGGATCGCGTCGGCGATGTCCTCACCCGAGAGCGCCCGCAATCCCTGATACGGCGCCGCCGCGCGCTTCGCGTCGCCGCGATACCGCACCAGACTGAATTCGGTCTCGGTCAGCGCCGGATCGATGGTGGTGACCCGGATCGGCGTGCCGACCAGATCGATCGCCATGCCGCGGTTGATCGCGCGCACGGCGAACTTCGACGCGCAGTACACGTTGCCCCCCGGATAGACCTCGCGTCCGGCGATCGAGCCGATGTTGATGACATGCCCTTTGCCGCGCGCCACCATCCACGGAATCACCGTCCGGCTGACCGCCAATAGCCCCTTCACGTTGACCTCGATCATCTCTTCCCAGTCGTCGTAACGGCCCTCGTGCAGTTTATCCAGTCCGCGCGACAACCCGGCGTTATTGACGAGTATGTCGACCGTCTTCCAATCCGGCGGCAGCGCTTCCAGCCGCGCCATCGCCTCACGCTGTTTCAGCAAATCGAGCTCCAACACGAAGACTTCGGTGCCGTGCGCCGACCGCATCTCCGCGGCCATTTGTTCGAGGCGGTCGACGCGGCGCGCGGCGATGATCAGCCGCGCCCCTTCGGCGGCGAAGGCGCGCGCGGTCGCCGCCCCGATCCCCGACGAGGCCCCGGTCACCAGCGCCAACTGATTGGCAAAACGCTTCTCACTCACGGATGCTCCTCATGGTGTGGCCACAGAGTAGGCCCCCGACCGATACTCTGTCAAGTCCGGGGGCCCAATTCGTTGGTCGGTTCCTTCGTATAATTGAACAGGAGCAATCGATGCGAAGTTGGCCGACCACGATCCGGGCGCCGGTGCTCGTGGGGATGCTGGCCATCGTGGCCCTGCCATCCTGCGACGCCGATTCTCCGACCGCATCCGGCGGTTCCGGCCGCCCGGTCGATACCACCCAGGTTCGCTTCGCCCGATTCGATTACCACGGATACGTCGCCGATGGCACGGTCGAGACCGGGATCGAGTTGCAATGGCGCATCGCTTTTCAATCCACCGCACGACGCTGGATGCGCGTCACCGGCTACCGCCTTGACCGCGATGGCGCGGTCGTTCTGGAACGCTCACTCTTCTCTCCCGCCGTCCATCCCAGCGGCGACACGATCAGCGGCAAGGAGACCTGGATCCCTATCAATGCCCCGACCCCCGAGTGCGGCTACCGTTTCCGCGTCCAGTATCAGACCGGCCGGCGATCGATCAATGCGGTCGGCGACACGCTGTGGACGGGTCTTGGCTCCGGCTCTCTCGACACGACCTTTCAGCTCACCCTATAGGGCTATTCCAACGCTCCGACCGTGGCCAGAATGTAACTGTCGGCGTGGAAGTGGGCCTTCGCCACACGCTGGACATCGGCGGCGGTCACGGCACGCACCTGCTCGATCATCCGATCGCTGAAATCGTAGCCGAGGCCGAGGAACTCATCGACACCCATGAAGAAGGCCTGGTTGACGCGTGACAGGCGCGAGGTCAATGAGGACCCCCAAAGCGTGTTCTGCGCGGTCTCCAGCTCCTCCGCCGACACCGGCTCATCGTGCAGTCGGCGGATCTGCTCGACAATCCCTTCCTTGGCCTTGGCGAAGTTGGCTTTACCCGTTCCCATCTTGCAGGTGAACCAGCCGAAGTCGCGGTCGAACTGCACCGATGATCCCACCGAATAGGCCAGCCCCTGCTTTTCGCGCAGTTCATTGGCCAGTCGCGCCGAGAGGATGTTGTTGGCCACTAGGAGCGCCGGCATGTCGGGCGAAGTCGCGCCCGCGGTCGCGTTGCCGAGATAGATGTAGATCTGCTCCTTCTGCATTGTTTTGTGCTCGGCCTGCACCGTGCTCGGCGCCGCCGGGAGCGGGATCGTCACCGCGCTGCCCGCGCCGCTCATTCCGCCGAATGCCGAGACGATGAGGGCCAGCGCCGAGTCGGCCGGCAATCCCGTCACGCAGGTCAGAATCACATTTCCCGGCGCATACAGCCGCGCCCGATGCGCCTGCAGCGACTCGCTGCTGAATTGCGACACCGAGGTCATCGAGCCCATGATCGGCCGGGCATACGGCCCGTCGCCGAAGAGCGCCCGACTGAACACATCGCGGCAGACCTGGTTGGTCGATGCCGCCGCCATCCCCAAAAGCCCCATCACCTCGCGCCGCTTGTTCTCGACTTCGTCGGCGGGGAAGGAGGCGTTGGCAACCAAGTCGGCCAACAGCGATGCCCCGGCGGCGGCATATTCATCAATGGTGGCAAACTTGACGAATGTGTACTGCGGCGTGGTGTAATGATCGTCGTAGGGAATGTAGGGATTGTCGTTGGTGGTCAGCTCCGCGCCGATGGCCGCCAGATCGCGGCTGATCTGCTCGGAGGTCCGTGTCGTGGTGCCCGAAATCAGCATCCGGTTGACGAAATCGGAAATGCCCTCCAGGCCCTCCGGTTCTATGGCCGAACGGTTCTTGCCCAACACATTGAGCGCGAACACCCGCGAATCGGGGTTGCTTTTGATGACCACCTGCAGCCCGTTGGGCAGCGTCTCCTTGCGATAGACCGTGCGCGACACGTCGGAGGGCGCCGCCGCGATCGCGGCGGTGTCGGGCGGCGTCACGATCGTGGCCACATAGGCGGTCCCCTGCAGGTGCTGCGCGGCCGCCTTCTGCAACTGCGACGTCGTCACCTGCGCCAGACGGTCCGGCAACTGATCGACGAAGTCATAGCCGGTGACCACCAGCATCGGCGCCTTCATGATCGCGTAGTAATGAAGCCGCTCGCGGAGGAAGATGTCCTCGACCCGCAGACGGGTCCCGATGAGGCGGATATCGTCCTGCCCGATCGGCGTGGCCGACAGGCCCCTCAACGTGGACAGGATGCCGGCCAGGATCTCGTCGGCGCGCTCCGCCTTGTCGCTGGCCGCGGAGATGCGGTAGGCGCTGAATTCGGCCTGCGTCTCCAGCGAGACGCTCACCCGCGTCGCCGGCGGGTTGTCGCCCTTGGTCAGGTTCTTGATCAGCGGGGAGAGGGCCTCGTCGTTGAGGATTTCCGACCAGAGCGCCAGCGGCAGGTACGCCGGGTCGCGGAACAACGGCAGCCGGATATGCACATCGACCCGCGTCTCGCCGATGTCGGCCTCGGTCTTCTGCACCACCGCGCCGGAGAGCGCGGGCACGGTGATCGCCGGACGCTCCGGCAGCGGCCGCGCCGGGTGCTGGCCAAAGGTCCGCTCGATCTCCTTTTTCATCGCCGCGGTCTCGAAGTCGCCGATCACCAGCAGTGTCATGTTGTTCGGCTGGTAATACATGTGGTAATAGTCGATGACTTCCTCGCGCGGGATCGTCGCGATCAGGTTTTCATAGCCGAGCACCGGACGGGCGTAAGGGCTGCCCTGATAGGCCCAGCGGTCATGGAAGAGCTCGGCGACATAGTCCGGCGAGTCGGAGTCCTTGCGGATCTCCTCGATCACGATTTTGCGTTCCTTGGGAAACCGATCCTCCGGGAAGATCGAGTTGAAGAGCATGTCCTGCTGGATGTCGAGCGCTTCGGCGATGTGCTCGCGCGGGACCAGCGACAGATAGGCGGTCACCTCTTTGCGCGTGAAGGCGTTGATGTACCCGCCCAGGTTCTTGATGCGGTCGGAAATCTGCTCCTGGGTCCGACTGGCGGTGCCGTTGAACAGCAGATGCTCAAGGAAGTGCGTCGTCCCATTATTAAAGTCGGTCTCGTACTTGGCGCCGGAGTTGACGAAGACGATCGACGCGATCATCGGGCTGGAATGATTCTCCTTGAGCAGGATCTCCATGCCGTTGGGCGCCTTATAGGCCGTGGTCTGCGACGCCGCCCGGAGCTGACTGTGAGCGGTTGTCGCGCCGAGGACGCAAAGGAGGAGCGCCACAATGACCGCTTCGGCCATCGCCCGATAACTTGTTGCCATGAAGAGCGTTGCACGTTGCATGGTCGTAATCCTTTCGACGGAGGGCTGCACACTGTTCATTGTGTGCGAAGGTCGCATTCGCCCACGTCAGTTTCAAGATGAAAGCGGACAGACAGGCCCGCTCCCTGCCTTGCGACCGCTTGGCACGGCCGACAATCAACTCCTTGCCCGGCAGATAGTTGAAAATCGCGGCCGCCGAGCAACTGTGACAGTTTCCCATCGGATAATCATTTGACATTGCGAAGGTTCGGGGTATATTGGCGGTCTATTTTTTTTCCGGCACTTTGAATTATTGGTGTCGGTGCGCCGTCAACCAACTGGGACTTCAGAGCATGCAGGGACAAGGCTGGAAAATCGGGCTCATCCTCTTTCTGCTGGCCGGATCGTTCTGGTTTCTCTACCCGACCATCGATCTGTACATGATGTCACCGGCCGAACGGGAAGAACTGGCCAAAACCGATCCGCAAAGCTGGATCAAGCTGCAACAAAAGGCGATGAAGCTCGGCCTCGATCTGCGAGGCGGGATGCGCCTGGTTCTTCAGGTCGACAAAACCAATCTCAACCCCGATGAGGCCTCCGACGCCGTCGAGCGCGCCAAGGAAATCCTGCGCAACCGCGTCGACCAGTTCGGCGTGGCTGAGCCGGTGATCGCCGTGCAGGGCAAGGACCGGATCGTGGTCGAATTGCCCGGCATCAGCGATCCCGAGCGCGCCCGTGAACTGATCGGCCGCACCGCGCTGCTGGAGTTCAAACTCCTCGAGTCGCCGGAGATGTCGTCTTTGCTCCTGGACCGTATCGACCGCGCCCTGGAAGCCGCCGCGGGATTGGACACGACCGCCACGCCGTCCGACACCGCCGGCGAACGCGGCGCGCTCGAATCCCTCTTCGGCGCCGACACCGCCAAGGCCGATACCACGGGCGCCGGCGCGTTGGCCAAGGGCGAATCGCCGGACCTGACGCAGGACACCGCCGAAGTGCTCCCGCCGCAGATCCCCAAGGAAGCTCCGCTCTCCTCGCTTTTGGATCCGTCAGGCGGATACGGCTGGATGGTGGCCAAGGATGAGGTCCCTCTGGTGGAAATGATCCTCGCCCGACCGGATGTGCAAAAACTCATTCCCCCGGACGTCGAATTCGCCTGGAGCACGCGCTCCGAGTTTGTCGGCGGGATGGAAGTCGAGCGGCTCTATCTGCTTAAAAAGCAGGTCGAATTGGAAGGCAAGTATCTCACCGATGCCAAGCCGTCGTTCGACCAGTTCCGCAAGCCGATCGTCAGCTTCCAGCTGACCCGTGAAGGCGGCCGCAAGTTTGCCCGGCTCACCGGCGCCAACATCAATAAGCCGCTGGCCATCGTGCTCGACAACCGTGTCGAGTCGGCCCCCGAAATCCAGTCGCGCATTCAGGACCGCGGCCAGATCACCATGGGCGGAAACGCCACCTACGAGGACGCCAACGATCTGGCCATCGTGCTGCGTGCCGGCGCGCTGCCGGCGCCAGTCAAAGTGATCGAAAACAACGTGATCGGTCCGTCGCTGGGCCAGGACTCGATCCGCCGCGGCATCAACGCCTCGCTTCTGGGTCTGTTGGCGGTCTTCCTGATCATGGCCTTCTACTACAAACTGTCCGGTTTGATCGCCAACGTGGGTCTGCTTTTCAACGGCATCTTCCTGTTGGGCGTGATGGCGGTGCTGCACGCCACCCTGACGATGCCCGGCATCGCCGGCTTCATCCTGTCGCTGGGCATGTCGGTGGACGCCAACGTGCTGATTTTCGAGCGCATCCGCGAGGAGATGCGCGCCGGCAAGTCGGTGCGCAACGCGATCGACGCGGGCTATGACCGCGCCATGTCGGCGATCATCGATTCGCATGTCACCACGCTGATCACCGCGCTGGCCCTCTTCATCTTTGGCACCGGTCCCATCAAGGGATTCGCCGTCACGCTCTTCTGGGGCGTGGCGATCAGTCTGTTCACCGCGGTGGTCGTGACCCGGGTGGTCTTTGACTTCCGCAAGTCGTATAAGACGCTCTCGATCTAACGGACCGCAGCGGAGAACGATATGCCGTTTCGCATCATTGGCGACACCAACATTGACTTCATCGGTAAGCGCACCCCGGCCTACATCCTCTCGGCCCTGCTGGTCCTGTTGGGAATCTTCGCCGCGGTGATGATCGCCTCCGGCAACGCCAACCTCGGGATCCAGTTCACCGGCGGGACCGTGGTCGAGGGATACTTCGATCAGCCGGTCGACATCGGCGACCTGCGCGCCGCCCTGGAACGCGGCGGCTTTGAGGACGCCGAAATCGTGCACGTGGCCGGGCGCCCGCAGCCCTACACCTTCTTCATTCGCGTGAAGGTCGCCGAAGGGGAGACCCAGAAGGCGCAATCGGTGGTCAACCTCATCAAGCAGTATTTCCCCGACAACAACTTTAACCTCGACACCGTGCACGAGGTCGGCGCCGCGGTGGGTAAGGACCTCAAGAAGGATACGCTCATCGCCGTGGCGCTCTCGCTTCTGGGCATCCTGATCTACATCGCCATCCGGTTCGACTTCCGTTTCGGGGTCTGCGCCACGATCGCCACCTTCCATGACGTGCTGGCGGTGCTGGGTATCTTCTACCTGATGGGCGTGGAGATCAACATTCTGCTGATCTCCGCCATCCTGACGCTCGCCGGGTACTCGCTCACCGACAAGGTGACCGTCTATGACCGTATCCGCGAGAACCTGAAGAAATTTCACCGCAAGGCGGATTTCGTCCCTTCGGTCAATCTCTCCATCAACGAGGTGCTCTCGCGCACGATCATGACCGGTACCACCGTGCTCGCCTGCCTGATCATTCTCGCGATCGTCGGCGGCCCGGTTCTGCGCGATTTTGCCCTCGCGCTTCTGGTCGGCATTCTGATCGGCACCTACTCATCGATTTTCGTCGCGTCCACTATGTACGTCGACTGGGAAACCCGCAGCCCGAAGCGCTTCCGCGCCTCGTAGGAGTTGCAGAATTGCTCTTGCCGCCACGCCCGTCGCGGGTATAACCTCCGACGGGCGTGGCTTTATGGGGCGCGCCGCAAGGGGAGGGTGCACATGAAACGATTCGCCGCCGTATTGGCCGTTGCCGTTTGGATCGCCGGGGCGGCCGCCGCGTGGGCGCAGAGCGGCGTCCCGGGGCCGGGGGTCTATGACATCGACTCGCTGCTCAACGAACATCAATTGGTCAAGGGGCAGGCCTTTCGCAGCGACGTCATCGCCTGGGATTCCACCTCCAGTGTGCATCTGACCCAGGTTGAAACGATGGTCGAGATGCACCACCATGCCGCCCACGACGAAAATGTCTGGATCGTTCGCGGCTCGGGACGGCTGACATTGGGGGACCGAAAGATCAAGGTGAAGGCCGGGCAGGTCGTGCATGTCCCGCGCGGCACCCCGCATGCCTTCCACAACATGGGCTCCAACCCCGCGGTGGTGATCTCGGTCTTCTCGCCGGGGTTCGACGGCAAGGATCGTATCTATGCCGATCCGACGGGGAAGAAGTAGGATCGATTGATGATTCGCCCAGGCATCCGATCACGCGTGCTCTTGCTGGCCGGCGCCGCGGCGTTGCTGGCCGCGGTCGGCGCGTTGGCGCAGACTGAATTTATCCCCATGCCGGCGCGTCGTCCTCCAGCGGCCCAGACCCAGGCGCCAGTCGACCCGTCGGTCTTCACCGTCGCCCGCCTGCAGTACTCCGGCGGCGGCGATTGGTACTGGGGCTCCTCGGCCATTCCCAATCTGCTGGATTTCATCGATGAAAATGTCGGCCTCGATGTCAACAAGGCCGAGGTGCGGATCAAGCCGTCCGATCCACGACTGTTCTCGTATCCGTTCATCTTCTCCACCGGCCACGGCAACATCCGCTTCACCGACGATGAAGTGGTCGCGATGCGTCGCTATCTGACCGGCGGCGGCTTCTGGCTGGCCAACGATTCCTATGGCATGGACGCCTCGATCCGACGCGAACTGAAACGCATTTTCCCCGATCGCGACTTGGTGGAACTGCCGTTCTCCCACGAGATCTACCAGTCGCCCTTCCAATTCCCCGGCGGGCTGCCGAAGATCCACCGTCACGATGACCAGGCGCCACGCGGCTACGCCATCCTCGATGGCGACCGGGTTGTGGTCTTCTATGTGCACGAATCCGACATCGGCGACGGCTGGGAAGACCCGCAAGTCCACAAGGACCCGCCTGCCAAGCGCTTGGAGGCCTTGCGGATGGGTGCGAACATCGCATACTACGCCCTGACGCATTGATCCAGCGGTATCGTATCGGACAATAGAAGTTCGAGACGAGTGGCGCTCGAATGATTCTGAACCGTCGGCACGATCGACCATCGCAAAAACTTAAACTGATTTTGTAGTGGTTTGGCAAAATGGGCGCGCCAATCGACGCGTTCCCGCGTAAAAGTATGTGTGACGGCGCCTTTCGTTCTCGCCGACAATACTGACAAATGACCTGAGGAGCCCGATTTCATGACCCCGATGCCCAACCTCGAGCAATTGCTCACCCGCCTCCGCCAGATGCGCTTGCGCGCCATCACCTTCGAGTGGCTGACCCATGCCGGCTGGATGGTCGCCCTCGCCTCGGTTGCCTTTGTCCTCTTGGCGCTGGTGGCCGCCATTGTGGTCCCGGCTTCGGCCATCCGGGTCATCGCCGTCGGCGCGGTGCTGGCGACGCTGGTTGGCATCCTGGTTCTGGCGATTGCCCGCTCGACCATCTGGTCGCCGGGCCCCGAACGGCTGGCGCTGGCGGTCGAGGCCAAGTACCCCGAACTGAAAAACCGGCTGATCGCCTCGCTGCAACTGGCCGACAAGGCCCGCACCAACCCGGAGCACTACTCGCTGGCGCTGGTCGATCTGACCATCCGTCAGGCGACCGAAATGAGCGACGCCATCGACTTCATGGAAGCGCTCGACCGTCGCCGTCTGCGCCGCGCCGCGCGTTGGGCCGGACTCGGCTTCGGGGCCGCCTTGCTTTTGACCGTGCTCTTTCCCGGCCTGGCCAAGAAATCCTGGGACGCCTACTCGCGCCCGTTGGCCGATTACGCCGAGCCGATCCCTTACACTTTGACCGTGCTGCCCGGTTCGGTCGAAGCGGTCAAGTTCGATGACTTCCGCATCACCGCCCGGGTGGAGGGGTCCGATCTGCCGAAGACCGTCGCCATCTTCCACCGTTCCGAAGGGGGCCAGTGGCGGTCGCTGGGCGATATCGAACCGGTGGTCGCCTCGAAGGCCCCGGGCGCCGTGTCGGGGCTGACCCGCGAGTTCCAGCATGTCCTGCCGCAGGTCAAACGCGATTTCGAGTACTACGTCGTCGCCGGTGAACGCACCTCCGACGTCTACACCGTCAGCGCGGTCGACCGGCCGCGGGTCGGCGCGCTGCGTCTGGATGTCTTCCCGCCGGCCTACACCAATCTGCCGCCGCTGGTGCTGGATGCCAACGATGGCACCGTGACCGCGCCGGTGGGCAGCCGTGTGGCGATGCGCGTCGAGTCCAATCGCGATCTCTCCGAGGCGGCGCTGGTCTTTGCCGACGGCACCCGCCACGCCATGACGGTCAAGGGGCAGAGCGCCACCACCGAGCTGGTCGTGCGCGACAACCGCACCTACCATCTGGCGCTCTTGGATGAGTCGGGACGCTCCAATCCCAATCCGATCGAATACACGATCACCGCGATTCCCGACCGGGAGCCGTCGGTCGATATCGTCCTGCCCGGCCACAACGTCGATCTGGGCGAGGACATGGCAGTCAACCTGAAGATCGTCGCGCGCGACGACTATGGCTTTTCCGGCCTGACTCTGAAGACCCGCTGGATGTCGGAGGGCCTCGAACGCGCCGCGCGCGAGTTCGCCATTCCCGAATCGCGCGTTGCCGGCGAGCGGCTCGAACCGGTGTATTTCTTCGACCTGGCCGACTGGGGCCTCATGCCCGAGGATGTGGTCTACTACTATGTCGAAGTCCGCGACAACGACGCGGTGAGCGGCCCGAAGACCGCGATCAGCAAGACCTATGCGGTCCGACTGCCGTCGCTGGATGAGATGATGGCCGAGTTCGAGGAAGAGCGCGCCACCGACATGACCGCGCTCGACCGTCTGCTCGGCGCCGAGCGCGAATTGTCCAAGCAGTTGGAAACGTTGCGCCGCGAACTGGCCCCGCAGCAGGAGCTCAATTGGGACGACCAGAAGAAGGTGACCGATGTCGCCCAGCGCGCCCAGGACCTCGAAAAGGAACTGGACCGTCTGGCCGAGAACATGCAAAAGCAGGTCGCCGAGGCCCAGGAGAAGAAACTCGCCTCGCTGGAGATGCTCCAGAAGATGATGGAGGCGCAGAAGCTCTTCGAGGAGGTCGCCACCCCCGAAATGCGCGAGGCGCAGAAACGCCTGCAGGAAGCGCTTGAGAAGATGAATCCCGAGGACATCAAGCGCGCCATGCAGGAGATGAACTTCTCGCAGGACGAGATGATCAAGCGCCTCGACCGCACCATCGCCTACCTCAAGCGTCTGCAGGCCGAGCAGAAGGTCGACGCGATGATCCGCCGTCTCGAGGAGATGGCCGCGCAGGAAGAGGCGCTCAACGAGCAGTCCAAGGAATCGCCGAAAGACGCCCAGCCGGCCCTGGCCCCGCCGCAGGAGCGTCTCAAGGAGCGGTTCGATGAGTTCGCCGAAGAGCTGGCCGCGGCCGAGGCGCAGTTGAACGAGGCCAAACTTGCCAGCCCCGAAAAGACCGCGGGCTTCTGCCAGTCGGCGAAAAACTCCCCCGCCTCCCAGCAGATGAAGCAGGCGGCGGAGAACATGCAGTCGCAGGACAAGAAGGGCGCCGAGCAGAAAACCGGCGAGGCGGCCGCGTCGATGCAACAGTTGCTGGCGCAGATGAAGCAGTTCCAGAAGGAAACCAACTCGCAGCAGCAGGAGCAGATGGCCAGGGAGCTGCGCGAGGCGCTCGACAAGACGATGTACCTTTCCGAGGAGCAGGAGAAAGTCATCAACGAGACCGCGCAACTGGATCCCACGTCGCTGTCATTGCGCGAGATGGCCGCCCGGCAGGAGGCGCTGCGCGCCGCCACCGAGAAGGTCGCCCAGCAACTGATGGAGATGGCCAAACAGTCGACCGCGATCTCGGCGGAAACCTCGCAGAAACTCGGCCAGGCCATGGAGCGCATGAGTCAGTCGTCGCAGTGTCTCAGCGACCGCCGCGGCCCCAACGCCGGCAACAACCAGAAAGAGGCGCTCTTCAGTCTCAATCAGGTCTCGCAGGACCTGACCCAGAGCATGGAGAAAAACAGCCAGTGCAACAACCCCAATCCCAGCGCCTGCGCCAAGCCCAACCCCAATTGCCAGAATCCCGGCGAGGCGGGGCAGAAGATGGGCGGGCTCTCGCAGAAGCAGGGACGACTCAACGCGCAGATGCCGCAGCAGGGGCAGGGGTCGGGCCAGATGTCCGAAGGCGAACGCGAACTGCTCAAGCGGCTCAAGGGCGAACAGCAGGCGATCAAGCAGGGTGTCGATGAACTCAACTCAGAAATCGGCAAGGATCAGCAACTGGGACGGCTCGATAAACTCGCCGAGGAAATGCAGAAGGTGATCGAAGACATGGAGCGCGGCCAGGTCACCGAGGAGACCCGCGAACGCCAGAAGCGCATCTACACGCGCATGCTCGATTTCCAGCATGCCCTGCAGAAGCAGGACTTCAAGGATGAACGTCAGGCGCAGCAGCCGGAGGGGACCTATGGCCGCACCTCGCCGGGCGCGCTGCCCGACGCCGCCGGCCTGACCGACGAGGAATACGACCGTCTCCTCACCCGCTATCAGGAAGAGGGCTACCCGAAGGAGTACGAGGAGACGATCAAGGCCTACTTCCGCGCCCTGGCCGAGTCACGCAACGCCGGCGCGACGCCGGAGAAGTGATCTCTTCCATACGGCAATCCCCAAGGGGCGGGTCTGCGACCCGCCCCTTCTTCTTGTGCCCTGGACGCCAGGCGGGTCTGCACGACCTGGGGTGATCCGCAGCCTCGCCGTTCAGTGACAAAACTCCGCCGCTGGGGTGTATATTCACGAGGGCAGGACGGGAGGGGAAATGCGGCAGACGCTTGTTCGCACGTGGGGCGCGCTCACGGTCGCCGCGGCGCTGGCCGCCTGCGCCGAGATCGAGGACCGACGGCCGCTGACCGACGGGCTGACGATTGCCGTGCCGACCGTGCACTACCACGACCGCTCCGCCTGGGGTTTCGATGCCTACCCGGTGATTGAATTGCAGGCGAAAGAGTGGTATCCGAATCCCTGCTATTACCTCGAGGCCTCCGTTGCGACCAAGGACAACAAGATCGTCATCAGCATCGGTGACGCGGTCTATCGTGATGGAATCTGCGCTGACGTATTGACAAGAGCCGCGGCCATCGTTGCCATTGACACCACACGCGGACGCTATCAACTCAGCGTCGTCCACGGTGACAGCGCCGATCATTACGGGCTGAACATCTATGCCGACCGTATTCAATTGACGCCGATCGCGACGCGATTCACCGAGCCGACCGACTCGGTCTGGTGGAAAGTGCCGCGCCACAGCTTCGCCGTCAGTTGTCAGTATTCCGAGCACCAATACGCGCCCCTCTGCGCCCTGATTCACGACAGCGTCTTCGGGCAACCGTGGCTGGCGCCCCGCGAGCGTCCGCAATATGGTGTCTGGCCGTACCCGCCCAACGCCGATGTCTACATCTACCGGGACGAGTCCGATTTTGCGACGATCACCCGACTCCTGGACGGCTTTCCTCGAGCGCCCATCGGCCAACCGGCGGCGGTTCGAATCGACATTCACAATTGGCGCGATCGCTGGTATACCGCGCGCTTGCAGGCGGAATAGTCGGTCGCACACGCACCCCGCCGTCAGGGATTCTGCGAACAAAACCAAAGCCGTAAAGTCAGGAGCCCAGAAAGCGGGCTCCTGACCTACAAATTGTACAGATTCGGGGACGGGTCTGAGACCCGCCCTTCTTCCTTTTACGATCAGTTGCATAGTCGGGCGAACACGAGGTTCGCCCCTACGTCGGTCGCTCTGCTCGCGCAGTGGTGAACCCTGCTTGCCCCTGACAGAGCGGTTCGATGCCGGCCATACTGCCCGGGGGCAACGCCGCCCGCCGCCCACTTGATCGCCCCGAGACAATCCGTTAGATTCCTGTATGGGACCAGACAACGTCATCCGTGGTGGGCAGGAGCGCACCATGCAGGAACCCCGCATCACTCCCGCGCTGGTCGAGGAACACGGCCTCTCCGCGGACGAGTACGACAAGATCAAGTCCATCCTCGGACGCGAGCCGACCTGGACCGAACTGGGCATCTTCTCGGTCATGTGGTCAGAGCACTGCAGCTACAAGAACTCGATTCTGCTGCTGAAGACCCTGCCGCGCGAGGGCGAGGCGATGCTCGCCAAGGCGGGGGAGGAGAACGCCGGCGTGGTCGACTGGGGCGACGGGCTCGCGGTGGTCTTCAAGATCGAATCGCACAATCACCCGTCGGCGGTCGAGCCCTATCAGGGCGCCGCCACCGGCGTCGGCGGCATCCTGCGCGATGTGTTCACTATGGGAGCGCGTCCGATCGCGGTGCTCGACTCGCTGCGTTTCGGCGATCCGGCCAACGCAAGAGTTCGCTACCTGGTCGACGGCGTGGTGCGCGGGGTTGGCGATTACGGCAATTGCTTTGGCGTGCCCAATATCGGCGGCGAGACCGTCTTCGAGGATTCGTACACCAGCAACCCGCTGGTCAATCCACTGGCCATCGGCATCGTCCGCACCGACAAGATCGCCAAGGCGCAGGCCTCGGTGGTCGGCGCGCCGGTGTTCGTCGTCGGCTCCAAAACCGGCCGCGATGGCATCCATGGCGCCACGTTTGCCTCCGAGGAGCTCTCGGAGAAATCCGAGGCCAAACGCCCGCAAGTGCAGATCGGTGATCCCTTCACCGAGAAGCTGCTCCTGGAAGCAACGCTGGAGATGATTGATCAGGATCTGCTGGTCGGTATTCAGGACATGGGCGCGGCCGGGATCACCTGCTCCTGCTCCGAGACCGCCTTCCGCGGCGGACAGGGGATCCACATCGACACCGCGCGCGTGCCGGTGCGCGAAGCGGGGATGACCCCGTATGAGATCCTGCTCTCCGAATCGCAGGAACGGATGCTGGTGATCGGCAAGATCGGCAGGGATGAGCAGATCAAACGGATCTGCGCCAAGTGGCAGCTCGACTGCGCCCAGATCGGCGAAGTGATTCCCGGCGGACGGTTCATCGTCGATCACTACGGCGAACGCAAGGCCGACATCCCCGCCGAGGCGCTGGCGCTCGGCGGCTCAACCCCGCAATACCGGCGCGAAGAGAAACGTCCCGGCTACCTCGATCAGCTGGCGGCGTTTGACACCGGCGCCCTCGCGCTGCCCAAAGACTTCAATGATGTTCTGCGCCGCATGGTCGCCGCGCCCAATCTCTGCGACAAGTCCTGGGTCTACCGGCAATATGACCAGAGCGTGCGCACCGGGACCGCCCTCGGCCCGGGCATGGACGCCGGCGTGATCCGCATCCGCAAGACCAACACCGCGCTGGCGGCCACCACCGACTGCAACGCCCGCTTCTGCTATCTGAACCCGCGCCTCGGCGCGCAGATCGCCGTCGCCGAAGCGGCGCGCAATCTTGTCTGCGTCGGCGCGCGTCCGCTGGCGATCACCAACTGCCTCAACTTCGGCAATCCCTACAAGCCGGAGATGTACTACCAGTTCGCCGAGTGCGTGCGCGGCATGGGCGAAGCCTGCCGGGCCTTCGGCACGCCGGTGACCGGCGGCAATGTGAGTTTCTACAACGAAGACCCGACCCGCGCGGTATATCCGACGCCCACCATCGGCATGATCGGCAAAATCGAGGACTTGGCGTTCATCACCACCGGTCACTTCAAGGAGCCGGAGGATGGCGTCGCCCTCATCGGCGCAACCTTCGAGGAGCTGGGTGGGAGTGAGTACCTGAAACTCTTCCATGGCCAGGTTGCCGGACAGGTGCCGGCGCTGGATTTCGCGCGTGAACTGAAAGTCCAGCGGTTCGTGATGCGCGCCATCCGCGAGGGGTGGATCTGCGCCGCGCACGACTGCGCCGATGGCGGGTTGGCGGTTGCGCTTTTCGAGATGTGTCTCGGTCCGGATGACCGCACACGCGGCTTCGAGGGGGACTTCGGCTTCTGGAACGGGCGTCCCGACGCCTTGCTTTTCGGCGAGAGCCAATCGCGCATCGTCATCTCGTTTGCGATGGAAGATCGCGCCGCCATCGAGGCCGCCGCGCGCGCCGACGGCGTGCCCTTCCAGTTCCTCGGGCATGTGACCGTCGCCGACCGTCTGGTCATGCGCCCGTATATCGACGATTCGGTCACGGCGCTGCGTGAATTGCACCGCAACGCGCTGCCCGCCTTGATGGAGGAAGTCACGGCCGCGGCGGTGGCGTAAGCGGGCAGATGACCGCCGGGGAGTCATGAAGAGGAGGGCGAGGACATATGACAACAGCCATAAACCAACCCGCGACACCCATGCCCGCCTACACGCCCGTGCGCGCGCCGCGCGGCAACTCCCGCACCTGCCAGGGATGGATTCAGGAAGCCGCCCTGCGCATGATCCACAACAACCTCGACCCCGAGGTGGCCGAGCATCCGCAGGAGTTGATCGTCTACGGCGGCTCCGGCAAGGCGGCGCGCAATTGGCAGTGTTTTCACCAGATTGTCGCCTCGTTGCGCTCGCTGGCCAACGACGAGACACTGCTGGTCCAATCCGGCAAGCCCGTGGGCATCTTCAAGACGCATCCACTCTCGCCGCGTGTGCTCATCGCCAACTCCAACCTCGTCGGGCGCTGGGCCAATTGGGAGGAATTCCGCCGTCTCGAGGCGCTCGGCCTCATGATGTACGGCCAGATGACCGCCGGATCATGGATCTACATCGGCACCCAGGGCATTCTGCAGGGGACCTATGAGACGTTTGCCGCGGTCGCCACGCAGCACTTCGGCGGCGATCTCACCGGACGCTGGGTGGTCACCGGCGGCATGGGGGGGATGGGCGGCGCCCAGCCGCTGGCGGTCACGCTCAATGGCGGTGTCGCGCTGGTGGTCGAGGTCGATGAATCGCGCATCGACCGCCGCCTCGAAAAGGAATACTGCGATCGAAAGACCCGTTCGCTTGATGAAGCGCTTCGCTGGGTGAAAGAATCGGTCGCGGCGAAGAAACCGGTGTCGATTGGTCTTGTCGGCAATTGCGCGGAGATTCTCCCTGAACTGGTGCGTCGTCACGAGATCCCCGACATCGTCACCGATCAGACCTCGGCCCACGATGAATTGTCCGGCTATGTCCCTGATGGGTTGTCGCTGGCCGATGCGATCGCGCTGCGGCAGAAGGACCCGCAGAGTTACATCCGGCGTTCGATGGCGGCGATGGCCCGGCACTGCGAGGCGATGGTGGCGATGCAGAAAGCCGGCGCGATCGCCTTCGACTATGGCAACAACCTGCGCGGCCAGGCGCAGAAGGCCGGATATGCCGACGCCTTCGCCTTCCCCGGCTTTGTCCCCGCCTACATCCGGCCCCTGTTCTGCGAAGGGAAGGGCCCCTTCCGCTGGGTCGCCCTCTCCGGCGATCCCGCCGACATCGCCGTCACCGATGAGGTGGTCCTGCGCGAGTTTTCCCATAACGAACCACTTTGCCGCTGGATCCGCATGGCGCGCGAAAAGGTCCGCTATCAGGGGCTGCCCGCGCGCATCTGCTGGCTTGGCTATGGCGAACGTGACAAATTCGGACTTATCATCAACGACTTGGTCGCCAAGGGCAGGATCAGCGCGCCGATTGTGATCGGCCGTGACCACTTGGATTGCGGCTCGGTGGCCTCGCCCTTCCGCGAGACCGAATCGATGGCCGACACTTCCGACGCGGTGGCCGATTGGCCGCTGCTCAATGGCCTGCTGAACGCCATCTCCGGCGCCGGCTGGGTCTCGATTCACCATGGCGGCGGTGTCGGCATGGGGTTGTCTCAGCACGCCGGTATGGTGATTGTGGCCGATGGTTCCGAGGATGCCAAGGGACGGCTCGAACGGGTCTTGACCAACGACCCCGGCACCGGGGTGATGCGGCATGCCGAGGCCGGGTACCAAAAGGCCGTCGATTTTGCCCGGGATAACCGTATCAAACTGCCCGGCTTAGGCCTCTGACAGACAAGATCGGGGACCCCGCTCGGTCCGATTTGCACCAAATACCTTTTGTTAGGTGGGGATCAATCGCCGTTTTTGTCCGTATCACAATAGGATGAGCCTGGTAAGGACCTCTGCCCGCCATGGAACGGCGCAACGATCACCGACGACCTGGAAAGCCCTCGCAGGCTCCGCGTCCCCCTGTTAATCCTTACGGCGCGGACAACCCGCGCGCGGTCGCCTATGACCTCGCCACCCGTTCGGTGCGCGGCAGCGAAGATTTCGACGAAATCTGGCACTCGGATGCGGCGCTCTCGCATCTGTCCCAGCGCGACCGCGCGTTGGCCATCCATCTGGCCGCCGGCGTCCTGCGCCGGATGCGCCGTCTCGATGCCCAGGCGCGTTATCTCACCGACGGCAAGTATCAGGACCTCAAAGAGCCGGTGAAGTGGATACTTCGCTTCGGTCTGTTTCAAGTCGTCGATTGCGATCGCATCCCGCCGCACGCGGCGGTCTCCACCGCCGTCGATGCCGCCAAGGCGGTCGCCCATCAAGGCATCGCCGGATTGGTCAACGCCGTCCTGCGGCGCGCCGCGCGCGAAAAGGAAGACCTGCGCGCCGCCGAACAGGCTCCGCCGCAGACGGACAATGAGTTGGTCTACTGGGGCGAACGCCTCTCCATGCCCGACTGGCTGGTCGAAATCCTCTTTACCCGGTTCGGCAACAACCGTCCGGAACGGATCGAACGTTGGGCCAACAGCCCGCCGTCCTATTTCTTCCGGCTGGCTCAGGGTGTCGATGCGGACGTGGTCTTGAAGATGATTGCCGAGCACGAGCTGGGTTCGGCGCGGGTGCATCCGGAGTTCCACGACTATGTTTCCGTCGCCACCTCGGCGCTGACTGTCGGTTCGCCGCTGTTTGCCGGACCGTATGGCTGGGTCCAGAATCCGGCGGCGGGGTTGGTCATCCAACTGCTCGATCCGCAACCGGGCGAAACCATCATCGATATGTTCTCCGCTCCCGGCGGCAAGACATTGGCCATCTCCGAGCGTGTCGGTGAGACCGGCCAGGTGCTCGCGGTGGACAAAAGCGAAAAGCGCCTGGAGCGTGTGACCGAAAACAAGCTGCGCCTGGGCTACAACAACATCCTGCCGATCGCCGCCGACGTCACCAGTCTCGGCGATCGCGCCGCCGCGCGGGTTCTGGCCGATGCGCCGTGTTCGGCGCTCGGCACGCTGCCGAAGAACCCCGAAGTGCGGTGGACCAAGTCGCCGGCCGACATCACCCGTCTGTCGCGCTCGCAGGGCATCTGGCTGACCGCGGCCTCCGCCCACGTCGCCCCCGGCGGCGTGCTTGTCTATTCCACCTGCACCCTCTCCCCACAGGAAAACGAGCAAGTGGTCGAAATCTTCCTGCGGGATCATCCCGAATTCACGCTCGAGCCCGCCGGGACCTGGGTGCCGCACAAATACGTCACTCCTGCCGGCTACCTCTCCACCCGCCCGCCGGAAGACGGTCTCGATGGCGTCTTCGCCGCGCGGATGCGACGCGCGCAACCGTGAGCGAACTGTCCCACTGGCAACGGGCCTGGCGCAAGGCGTGGTTCCGGCGGTTGTTCAAGATCGTCGGTATTCCGCTCCTCGTTGTGGCCGCCCTGATCCTGCTGGTCGACAAGGTCGTGATGCCGATCATCACCCGGCATGGCGAGGAAATTCCCGCGCCCATGCTGGTCGGGCATCAACTGGAAGAGGCGCAATCGATCCTGGCCGCGGTCGATGGTGACATGGAGATTGTCGAGCGCCGTTTCTCTCCCGAGTATCCCGATGGCGTCATCATCGAACAACGTCCCGGGCCCGGATCGCCGATCAAGCGCGGGCGCCTCTTCCGCATCGTGGTCTCGCGCGGGTCGCAACTGATCGATGTGCCGCGTGTTCGCGGCCAGACCATTCGTCAGGCCGAATTAATCCTGCAGGAGGCCGGGTTCATTGTCGGGGGACGCGCCCGCTCCGAGGACGCCTCCTTGCCAACCGGCACGGTGGTTGGCACCATCCCCGGCGCCGGCAGCCGTCTGCCGCGACGCGCTGTGGTCAATTTGCTCGTCAACGCCGAACTGCGCGAGGACTACACCTGGTGTCCCAATTTGGTCGGCATGAATATCGAAGAGGCGCGCATCCTCCTGCGTGAGCGTGGGCTCTTGGTCGGACGGGTTGACCGACGCTATGATCGCGACCGCGATGCCGGCACAATTCTCGAGCAGGTCCAAACGCCCGGTGAAGAACTGCCGTTGGGCAGCGAGATTGATCTGGTCATTTCGCGCAACCGCTGAAAATCAGGTAAGGTGTTGTCTGGGAATATGTTGACAAGTCTCCATGCCTCTTGTGTCTGTGTCGGGGCGATTACAGTGCTCCCTTGAAATTCCGCTAAAGCCCTCGTATATTTAAGGTTTGCGCCGGACCGCTTCTGTTCGGCCGCAACGGCTGCGGGCTCAAATCGCATCCGTGTTTTTGCGCCATCGGTGGATGGTGGATGGAATAGACTATGTTTGATCAACTCGGCGAACGTCTCGAACGTGTCTTCAAGACTCTGCGCGGTCACGGCAAGGTCTCGGAGAAGAACATCGAGGAAGCGCTCAAGCAGGTGCGGCGCGCCTTCCTCGAGGCGGACGTTCATTACAAGGTCGTCAAGGAGTTCCTCGAAGACGTCCAGCGCGAGTCGCTCGGCGCCGAGGTGCTCAATTCGGTCACGCCGGGTCAGCAGATCATCAAGATCATCCACGACCGTCTGGTGGCGCTTCTGGGCGGACAGTACCGTCCGGTCCAATTCGCCAAGCCGCCCCATCCCACAATCTGGATGCTGGTCGGGTTGCAGGGATCGGGCAAGACAACCACCTGCGCGAAACTCGCGGCGCGTTTTGCCAAGAGCGGGCGCAAGCCAATGCTGGTGGCCTGTGATCTGCAACGGCCCGCGGCGATCGAACAATTGCGCAAACTCGGGCAGCAGTTGAAGATTCCGGTGCACGCCGGCGCCGGCTCCCCGCTCGATGTGGCGGTCGCCGGTCTGGCCGCCGCCGCCCAGGCGCACTGCGATCTGGTCATCGTGGACACCGCCGGACGGCTTCATGTCAACGACGAGTTGATGGACGAAGTCAGAGGCATCAAAGAGCGGCTGCGCCCGACCGAAACCTTCTTCGTCGCCGATGCCATGACCGGGCAGGATGCGGTCAGCTCGGCCTCGGCCTTCGCCGACAAAGTCGGCATCGACGGCGTGATCTTCACCAAGATCGACGGCGATGCCCGCGGCGGCGCCGCGCTCTCGGTCGCCAAAGTCACCGGCGTCCCGATCCTCTTCACCGGCGTCGGCGAAAAGGTCGAGGACCTCGAGCCCTTCCACCCCGATCGGATGGCCTCGCGCATTCTCGGCATGGGCGATGTCGTTTCGCTGGTGGAAAAAGCGCAGCAGACCATCGACAGCCAGCGCGCCCGCGAGATGGAAGAGAAACTGCGGCGCGCGCAGTTCAACTTCGAGGACTTCCTCGAGCAGATGCAGCAATTGAAGAAGATGGGGCCGCTGGACTCCATCCTCGGCATGTTGCCGGGCGTGGGGCGGCAGTTGAAGGGGATGTCTCTTGATCCCAAGGCGCAGGGGCGGATGGAGGCGATGATCCTCTCGATGACCCCCGAAGAGCGTCGCCGCCCCGAAATCCTCAACGGGGCGCGTCGCGCGCGCATCGCCCGCGGCTCAGGCAACTCGATTCAGGACGTCAATCGCCTGATCAAGCAGTTCGGCATGATGCAGAAGATGATGAAGCAGTTCTCCAAGGCAGGGAAGAAGGGCCCCCTGCGCGTGCCGTTCGGCATGCCCATGGGTTGATCGCATGGAGTCTCGTTAACGATTCACCATATTCACCGGAGGTTTTGATTGGCAGCAACCATTCGTCTTCGCCGCGGCGGGCGCCGCAACGCCCCGCTGTACCGCGTGGTCGCGGCGGATTCGCGCATGCCGCGCGATGGCCGATTCATCGAGATCATCGGCTGGTACCGTCCCACCGAGAAGCCCGGCAAGGTCTCTTTCGACATCGAAAAGACCCTCAAGTGGCTCAAGATGGGCGCCGAGCCGTCGGACACGGTCCGTACGTTGTTCGTTCATACCGGACTGGACATGATCTGGGCCAAGGCGCAAAAGGGCGAGGACTACTCGAATCTCGTCCTGAAGGACACCGTGACCGAGAAGGCCGGCAAGGTCAAGGCGCGCAAGCGTGCCCGCATGGCCGAGGCCGCCGGCGCCAAGAAGGAGGAGTAGTCTCCCTTCTCTTGGCGGGAGAGGAAACGCTGTGGTGACCGACCGTGTCGCCCTCGGCAAAATTGGCAAGGCGCATGGCGTCCAGGGCGCGTTCCGTGTCTGGCCCTACGCCGATGATCTGGAGCGCTTCGCCGCGTTGAAGCGGGTAACGCTCTCCCGGGGTGCCAGGACCGCCGCCGCCAACGTCCTCTCCGTCCAGATCGCCGCCGGGTTTGTGATTCTGCGCACCGACGCGGTCCAGACGCCCGAGGATGTGCAGATCTGGCTGGGTGGCGATGTCGAAATCGAAGCGGCCGAGCGGGTCGCGCTGCCGGAGGGACGATACTTCCATGATCAGATCCTCGGCCTGACCGTGGTCACCCCCGATGGTCGTGCGGTGGGAGCGATCGTGGAGATTATCGACGGCACCGCCAACGACATCTATGTCTGCCGCGATGGCGACAGGGAGTTCATGATTCCGGCGGTCGATGTCTTCATCAAGTCGATCGACTTGAAGACCCGACGCATGGTGATCGATCCGATACCGGGATTGCTGGATTGACAGACACATGGGCACACAGGGGCTGACCATCGATGTGATCACCGCCTTCCCGGCGATGTTCTCCGGATTTCTCGGCGAATCGCTGATGGCCCGCGGCTTGGCCCAAGGCGTGCTGTCGGTGCGCGTTCATGATCTGCGCGATTGGTCCGATGATCCGGCGCATCACACCATCGACGACACACCGTTCGGCGGCGGCGGCGGCATGATCCTCAAGGCCGAGCCGATCGCGCGCGCCGTCGAATCACTCGGCGGCGGGCCCGGCGCCGTGGATTGCGTGACCATCATTCCCACGCCGCACGGCTCGCTGTTTGGCCAGGATGACGCCGACGAGTGGGCCGGACGGTCGCACCTGATCTTCGTCTGCGGTCACTACACGGGCATGGACGAGCGCGTGTTCGACTACCTGCGGCCGGTGCGTCGCTGCATCGGCGACTACGTGCTCTCGGGCGGCGAACTGCCGACCATGGTGATGATTGAGGCGACCGCCCGACGGGTCCCGGGTTTCCTGGGCAACGACGAGGCGGCGCGCAACGATTCGTTCGTGCGCGACGATGGCGGCCTTGGCGCGCCGCAGTACACCCGCCCCGCCGAGTGGCGCGGCCTGCAGGTGCCGCCGGTCTTGTTGTCGGGGCATCACGCCCAGGTGGCCGACTGGCGCGCGGAACAGGCGCGCGAATTGACCGAGTTGTACCGTCCCGACCTGGCCGCCCGCGGCCGGCGACGGATTCTCGAGAATGCGGACGCCGAGTTCGATGTCGGCGGTGAAGGATAGAAAACAATCATACTTGAAGGAGTATCGCGATGATCAACCTCAACACCATCGGACTCAAGGACCCGCAGGCCGAAGCCGCCCCGGTCAATCCCGGCGACATTGTCCGCGTCCACGTGAAGATCAAGGAAGGCGACAAGGAACGCATCCAGGTCTTCCAGGGCACTGTCATCCAGAAGCGCGGGGTCGGCGCCAATGCCACCTTCACCGTGCGCAAGCTCTCCGAGCATGGCGTGTTTGTCGAACGCATCTTCCCGACCCATTCGCCCAACGTGGCCAAGGTCGAACTGGTCAAGCAGGGCAAGGTCCGCCGCGCCAAGTTGTTCTACATGCGCGAGCTGACCGGACGCGCCGCGCGGGTCAAGGAGAAGAAGACCGACGTGGCCGCCGGGGGCGGCGAGTAACGTGACACGCCTCCTGCGCGTGGCCGCGGTCGCGGCGTTTCTGACGGCGTTGCCGTTTCGGGTAGGACAGGGTGCGGTCGCGCCGCTGGCGCCCACGGGATTTGTCGTCACGCACCAACTGACGCTGCCGGCATCGCCGGTGGCGGTCTTCGACGCGTTCACCGGCGACATCCGCGACTGGTGGGATCACTCCATCGCCGAGCATCCCAAGGCGCTCTACATCGAGCCCAAAGCCGGGGGCGGATTCTATGAGATCTTTGACGATTCCGGCAACGGCGCGTTGCATGCGACTGTAATCACCGCGTGGCGCGGACGGCTCCTGCGCTTTGAAGGGCCTCTGGGCCTGACCGGACGCGCCATCGTCATGGTGCATACGCTGGAGTTCACGGCGCGGGGCAGCGACAGCACGCTGCTCACGCTGACGGTGAACGCCACCGGACAGATCGAGCCGGAGATTCCCGACATCGTCGATCGTGTCTGGCATCACTTCCTGATCGAACGCTTCAAGCCGTACGTGGAATCGGGGGACTATCGCAGGAAAGTTTCATCGGCGCAGTAGCGAACGGCAACTCCCATGCGACGCGTGGCGCGCGGATCAAAAGCCAACGGCGATGCCCTCGACCGTTGGCTCCATGAACGGCGGTTCTGGGAGAGCGGATTGCGCCTGGTGGCCGGTGTCGATGAAGTCGGACGCGGCCCCCTGGCGGGTCCGGTCATCGCCGTCGCCGTGATTCTCAGCGAACGCTTCAACGATCCCGGTGTTCACGACTCCAAGACGCTCACACAGGCCGAACGTCTCACCCTCTTCCCGTCGATTGCCGCGCAGGCGTTGACTTGGGGCGTGGGGCTGGTCGCGCCGGCCGAAATCGACCGGATCAACATCCTCAACGCTACCTTTCTGGCCATGCGGCGCGCCATCGAACAACTGGCCATGCCGCCTGAGGCCGTGCTGGTCGACGGCAAGGCGCTCATCCCCGATCTGGCCTGTCCGCAACGCGCCATCGTCCGCGGCGACAGCGCCAGCATCACCATCGGCGCGGCGTCGATCCTCGCCAAGGAAATCCGCGACCGCATGATGGAGGAATACGACCAGACATACCCCGGCTACGGTTTCGCGCATCACAAGGGATATGCCACGCCGGAACACCAGGAGGCGCTGGAGCGTCTCGGTCCATCGCCCATCCACCGCCGCAGTTTCGCGCCGGTGCGCGAGTGGCGGCAAAACTCCCTCGAACTGTGATGGTCGGTCGCAAGACACCGCGCAAGATCCCCAAGCCCAGGCATCCCACCCCGCGTCAACGGTTGGCGCGGCGCGGTGAACAGCGCGCTGCCGACTATCTGGTCGCGCGCGGCTACCTTATCATCGCTCGCAACTGGCGCGCGCCCGGCGTTCGCAATGAGTTGGACATCATCGCCGAAGACGGCGACTGCCTCGTGTTCGTAGAGGTGAAGACCGCCCGGACCGCCCACTACGGCGACCCCATCACCTGGATCACGCCCCGCAAACAGGCCGCCATCGCCCGCGCGGCCGAGTGCTATCTCGCCGAACACAACTGCGCACACAAAAGCTTTCGCTTCGACACGATCTCCATCAGCGCCGCCGCCCCCGGCAAAGAACCACCGCTGGTTCATACCGTCGCCGCCTTCGTTTTGGAATGACTGCGATCCCGTCGCCCCATGGGGGAGAGTAGGCAGCGCAGCGCGCTTGCAGTGCGGTTGACTAATGTGTAGTCCCTCTCCCCTTTCAGGGGAAAGGGTTAGGGTAGGGGGCTGATGTGTGCGGCAGGATCGCCCCCTCACCCCAGCCCTCTCCCCCGCATGGGAAGTGAGGAATGCAGAGTCGATCTTGCGGGGATTACACAACCGCGACTTTAACACAGTGGATCGGCGGCAGCGAATCGAAGAGACATGTCCATTCCTCGCCGCCCTCGCGTCCCATCCACAATTGTCCGGTCGTCGTGCCCAGGTAGAGCGCCGGAGACTTCAGGTCATCGATGTCGAGCGCGTCACGCAGGACGGTGAAGTAGGAGTCCTTCCTGGGAAATCCCTTAGCCAGTCGCTTCCAGGAGTCGCCGCCGTTTTCGCTGCGCCAGACCGCGGGGGAGCCGTCGGGGCAGGTTCGCGTCATTGGAACCAGCGGCACGACATAGACGACCTCGGGATTGTGGGGATGCACGACGATGGGAAATCCGAAATCCGATGGCAGTCCCTTGCTGATCGACCGCCAGGTGTGGCCGTGGTCGTCGCTGCGCAGCACGCCAATCCCCGGGCGCTCGTCCCAGCCGCCGTGATTTTGCAGATAGAATCGCCCCGGCGCGTCCGGATGTCCCGCGATTTTGTGGACGCACTGCCCCCATTCCGGGAACGGATCGGGGACAAATCCGGCGCCGATGCCGTTGTTGGCCGGACGAAAGCTCTGGCCGCGGTCCTCGCTGAGGTAATGCCCGCCGGTCGAAATGCCGAGATGGATGCGCTCGCCATCCATCAGGATGGTGTGCATGCAAAGCCCGCCGCCGCCGGGTTGCCACTGGCGCGCGTGCTCATGGTTGCTGATCCCCGGCACCATCTCCCAGGAATCGCCGCCGTCGTCGCTGTGGAACAGCGCCGCCGGCTCAACGCCGCACCACAGGTCCTTCGTGTCATGCCCCGCTTCCAGCGACCAGATGTTGGCCAGCGCGCGCCCATCGTCCTTTGGAAAACTCGGCGCCGACTTGGTCTCCTTGAACGATTTGCCCAGATCGGTTGAGCGCAGGACCTTCATCCCGAAAAACGGATTGCAGCTTGAGGCATAAATACGCGGCTTGCCGCGGCGGTCGACCAACGCCGCATTGACCGAGACGCCCGGTCCGAACGGCCCCCGTAATTCGAAGCGGCGACGGGTCTTGGCCGCCTCGGCCACGAACAATCCCTTCTTGGTTCCCAGGCAGAGAATCACACGTTCCGGCATGCTCAACCTCCCGAAACCGCGGGCATGATCGTAATCACATCCCCCGGCGACAGTTGTGTTGTCAGCCCCTGCGGGCCACGCACCAGTGACTTGTTGATGAACAGGTTGATGTGACGACGCACCCGACCGGTCTCGTCGCAAACGCCGCGATACAACAACGGATGCTGCCGTTCGATTTCGTTGAGAGCCGCCGCGATGGTCGCAGCCGGCACCGGCACCTCGGACGCGCCGCCGCATGTCTCGCGCAATGGTCCGGGGATGCGGATAATAATTGTCATGTTTTCGTTCCCCCTCCGGGTGCTCGGAGAATCCGCGTGCCCAACGGGTCAGACTACTGGTTGCCAAGTAAGGAAGGGCGTCTTGTGGCTGTCAATCATCTCGCGAATTAATTCGTGACGATGGCAGTGGATCGGCCAAGATCAAACGCCGCCAGCGAATTCCGCCTGGCGGCGTCGGACAGCGGCTTGCCGTTCTCACCCGCCCGATGAACCGGAGGTCCCGGCTCGTTTTTGTAATTCGGTCTGGATCTTCTCCCAGATCGGATGCCACAGGTCGGGGCGATTGTTGTAGGAGGCCAATTGCTTTTCGACCGCCTCCGGGGTGACCCCCAGTCCCTCCAGCACGCGCGCCTTCTCGCGCTCGTACTCAGGCGTGCCGATCGCCATCGTCTCGGCCAGGGTGGCGAGTTCGACATAGGCCTTCACAAAAGTGGCCTCGTCGATCGGTTGTTCGACCTTGCGGTTTTGTGGATCGACAACGCCCAGCTGGCCGGACTGGTACATCCAGACCACGCCGACGGCGGCGAGGATGAGTACGGTCACAATGGCGAGTTTGATCTTCATGGGCAGGTTGGGTCGGACGGTCACGCCTCCTAATATACACTCAAAACCCGTTTTGGCGCCACACGGCCCGGCCCTAATCCGGGGTCTTCTTGTCGTGGTAACCCGGGGGCGGCAGGGGACGGACCATGATGGATTTTTCGCGTTCGACGCTCACCGTGCCCGCCGGGGCCTTGCGCGGCTTGCGCACATACCGGGCCTCGGTGTACACCACCGGGACCAGCCCCGCATGCTTTGACTTGCTGAAGTAGGCCGCCACCTGCGCGGCCAGAGTGATCGTGTCTTTGTCCACCGGCGTCTCCCGGTTCTCACGGCGCAGGATCACATGCGATCCCGGCGAGCCATGCACATGGAAGAACAGGTCCTGCGGGCGGGCATGGCGCAGCGTCAATTCATCGTTGTCGCGCGAGGAACGTCCCACCAACAGGCGGTCGCGCCCGATTATGAACTCACGATAAGGCAGACGCGGCGCCGGACGACGCCCCGTCGCCGGCACCTCCGGGTCGATACCAAAGGCCACGGCGATCTCACGCAGCGCGTCACCCTCCACCAGTCCGGCATCGATCCGCGCCAGCGCCGCGCGCAGCCGTTCCAGGTCACGCGCCAGATGCGGACGTTCATTGCGCGCCGCGGACACCGCGTCGGCCGCCTTGCGCGCCTTGCGGTAGTAGTCGTCGATGTTCTGTTGCGGCGAACGCGCCGCATTGAGCGGGATGGTGATCGTTGACCCACGCTGCCAGTCCGGCACGTCGATTCCCGCCATCCCCTTGCGCAGGTCGGCACGATGGGCCGACAGCAGGTCGGCCAGACGCTTGTATTCGTCGGCGCGCGCCCCCTCCGCCTCGGTCCGCGCCAGCGAGGCCAGACGGCGCTCGTTTTTGCGCAGCAGATCGCGCAGGGCGCCGGCGATGTGCGCCAGCGGCCCCGAATCCGTCGCCCCGGCGGCGCGCGCACGGTCACAGGCGACCAGAAGTTCGGCCAGCGACGCCGTTCCCGTGGCGGCAGGGCCCGCCAGTCGAATGTCCGATGGATCGTAACCGACGCCGGTCATCAAAAGCGGAGTGGCCGGATCAATCGCCGCTCCCGCGACTTCCCGCAATGCCTGGAACTCCTCCCAGTCACGCAACGCCGAATGTTCGCCGGCCGTCTCCGATGGTGATGTCGCACCGACGCGTTCCTCGATCTGTCGTGCCAAGCCGCTATCGATCCCCCAGAAACGCCGCCGCAGAAAGTCGCCGAGGTCAAGCGTCTGGTCGGACTGGCGCAGTCTCTTGTAGTCCGCCCGCGTCAGCGTCCGCCAATCGGCCAGATCGGGAGGCGCGGGAAGACTCAACGCGCGTCGCCGTCCGCGGTCCTCGGCATCGGCGTCGGGGTGCAGCGATTCCAGGATGGTCTCATCCGTCGGATCGATCAGCCACAAGTTGGCCGCGCTCCCTGTCCAGGCGGCGACCAACGAGTAACGACGGTCCTCCTCCGGCGCCTCGCCGGGTTTGTCGAACTCGAAGCGCAGGATCCGATCATTGGCGGCGATGCCCACGGCGGTCAGACGCGCGGAGCGCAGACGGTTGAATGCTTCGGTGCGTTCGTAGAGTTGCCAGTCGGCGATGCGCGATTTGGCTTGCGACCAATAGAGCGCCGCCGCTTCGCCGCGAACGCCGATGACGATGTGGAACTTTCCGCGCGACGACCCCGCGACCAGACCGATCCGCGCCCGATCCGGGCGTCGACGGATCTGCTCGATCTGGCACCCCACAACGTATTCTTGCGCCTCGCGGGCCAAGCGCACCAATTGCCAGCCGATAACTTTCATTGCCCCAATGCCTTGGCTCTCCCGCCCGCCGGATAATCCATTGACTTCCAGCCGGGAATAGCGGATTATAGGCGTTTCTATTATGGCGGGAAAGAGCGCTTACATCGAGAGCATGACCGGCTTTGGCCGCGGTGAGGTTGTCCGCGACGGCTACCGCGCGGTCTTTGAACTCTCCTCGGTCAACAGCCGCTTCCTGGAAATCTCCCTGCGCCTGCCGCGCTGGCTGATGGGGATGGAGTCCCCGTTGCGGGCGCTCATCGACAAGCGGCTCTCCCGTGGCAAGATCTTCGGCCAACTGACTTGGGAGCGTGTCGATTTCGCGCCGAATCAGGCGCCCAACGATGCTCTGGTCGATTGGTATGTCGACACACTGCAGCGTATCGGCGCGCGGCATAAATCGCTCGCCCCGCTTGGGCTCGGCGATTTGTTGCGCATTCCCGACCTGTGGGGAACACAGGCGGAGACGATCGACGCCACGGTGGAGTCGGTGCTCACCGAATCGTTGAACGCGGCCCTCGACCAACTGGTGGCGGCGCGTCGCCGCGAGGGTGAAGCGCTGGCGCGCGATTTGCGCGAACGGGTGGCGATCATCGAGTCCTGTGTCGGCCAGGTGAAGCAACTGGCCGCGGCAGTGCCGGCGGCGATCCGTGACCGGCTCAATGCCCGCATTCAGGAACTGCTCGGCCAGACCGGAATCGAGCCACAGCGTATCGCCCAGGAGGTCGCCTTCCTGGCCGATCGCGCCGATATCACCGAAGAGTGCGTGCGGCTGCTGGTGCACACCGAACATTTCGTCGAGACGCTCGAAGCCGGCGAGGCCGCCGGACGGCGTCTCAATTTTCTCCTGCAGGAGATGAACCGCGAGGCGAACACGATCGCCTCCAAGTCGGTCTCGGCGGAGATTTCGACTCTCGCGGTGCAGTTGAAGGAAGAGCTGGAGCGCATCCGCGAGCAGGTGCAGAACATCGAGTAAGGGCCGGACGCGGGGAGCGAGGAGCATGGGGCGCTGGACGGGCACCGCAATGATGGTGGTGATTTCCTCCCCGTCGGGCGGCGGCAAGACCACCGTCATCAACGCCCTGCGCCGCAAGCACCCCGAGTTTCTCTACTCGGTGTCGGTCACAACCCGCGCCAAACGCGCCGGCGAGCGCAACGGCACACACTATTTTTTTGCGACGGAGGAGCAGTTTGCGCGTATGAGGGACGCGGGCCAACTGGTGGAGTGGGCGACGGTGCATGACAAGTCGTATGGCACGCCGCGCGCCAACGTCGAACGGGCCCAACGGCTGAAGCGGATCATGCTCTTCGACCTCGATGTCCAGGGGGCTGCTTCGCTGCGGCACGCTCTGCCCGGTGTGGTGAGCATCTTTCTGTTGCCCACTTCGATGAGCGCGCTTGTGCGTCGCTTGAAGGGCCGCCGATCCGAGTCGCCGGAGGCCATTGCCCGGCGGTTGGAGACCGCTCGGACCGAACTGAGCCGCGCCGGTGAATACGACTATCTGGTGACCAACGATGACCTGAAGGACTGTATTGCCGACTGCGAAGCGGTGATCCGCGCCGAAATGTTGCGACGTGAACGGCACCCGTCGCTGGCCGCCGCCACATCGCCGGCTTGAAATCACACACACGGAGGAAGGATTAATGGGAATGGCTATGGTCGACACCAATGATCGCAATGCGATGGATGACGGGCACGACGAGCAGACATTTGTCCCGGCGCAGCCGCGCGTCGAAAAAGGCCGGATGACCCTGCGCGGGGGCAAGCACGGTCGGCTCATCTCCCTGGAAGGGCTGCGCCAGCACGCCAAGAACCGCTACGAAGGCGTCCTGATCGCGGCGGCCCGCGCCCGTCAGCTCAACGCCAAGAAAGTCGCCATGGAAGAACGGGGCATGGAAGAGGCCGCCGAGCTGAAACGGCTGAAGATGACCTCGTATGCCCTCTCTGAGCTGATCGAGGGCAAGATCAAAGTCGAGCGACCGGGCGAATCCATTGAGCAGAAATAGTGTAATCTATTGATTTGCAGCGAGTTGGCGTGCGCAATCGACCGGCGGGATG
>DATMBC010000028.1 GCA_035559435.1 bacterium | reverse complement strand
TTGCCGGAGACCGAGGCGAGCATCCCCCGCCGGATTTTGATGTCGCGGGCATACCAGTTGGTCACCGTGCCGGTGTCGCAGGCGATCATGCAGTTCTCCGGAAGCCGTGGGGAGAGCTCCCAGAAGACCCGTTGGGGGTTGAGGGGATTGGCCGGGGCCATGGCGCGGGCTTCCAAAACGCGCCACCACTCGGCGATGCTTTCTTCAATCGCCTGTCGCCAGGCGCGATTGGTCTTTCTTCTCAGATAGGGGGTCAAGGCCCGCAGCGTCTCGGCGCTGTCGCCGGTTAGATTCACCTCCATCGGATAGCGCATGCTGAGCATCCGGCCGTCGCGGTCGATCTGCACCCCGCGCGCCTGCCCCTCCGGCGGGAGAAATTCGGAGTAGGGGAAGCGGCTCCCGATCATGAGCAGGGTGTCGCAGTTCATCATCATGTCCCAGCTCGGCCGGGTGCCGAGCAGTCCGATCGATCCGGTGACGTAGGGAAGATCGTCCGGCAAGACCGCCTTTCCCAAGAGCGCTTTCGCCACGCCGGCGCCGAGGATCTCCGCGATCTCCGCCACCTCGTCCGCCGCGCGCAGCGCGCCGGAGCCGACCAAGATCGCGACCCGCTCTCCCGCATTGAGGACCTCCGCCGCCCGGCGCAGATCGTTCTCCGCCGGGATCACCCGCGGATCGCTGTAGCCGATTCCGGAGAAGATCGTCCCATGTTTCCGCGGCGGGTGGGGCACCGCTTCGAGCTCCTGGACGTCGCCCGGCAGAATGATGCAGGTGACGGTCCGCTCCGCCTTCGCGATTCGAATGGCCCGATCGATCAGATGGCGCACCTGCACCGCATCCATCGCCGTCTGAACATATTCATGCGCCACATCTTTGAAGAGGGTCTGAAGATCGACCTCCTGTTGAAAATGGCCCCCCATCGAACTGCGATGCGCCTGCCCGACGATCGCCAAGACCGCCTGATGGTCCATCTGGGCGTCATAGAGACCGTTGAGAAGATGAATCGCTCCCGGTCCCGAGGTGGCGAGGCAGACGCCGATGTCGCCGGTGAACTTGGCGTGGGCGCAGGCCATGAAGGCGGCCATCTCCTCGTGACGAACCTGGACGAACTCCGGCCGGTCCCCCGCGCGGTTGAGCGCTCCCATGATACCGTTGATGCCGTCTCCGGGATAGCCGTAGATGCGGGTGATGCCCCAGTCGAGTAATCGTTGAACCAGAAAGTCGCTGACGGTCTGAGCCATGAATGTTCCTCCTTATTCGTTGCTGGCGTAGGCGATGGTTGTCATCAAGGCGTTTTCGGCCTGGCGGGAATCGAGCCGGGTATGTTGAACGACGATCGGCACATCCGACTCGATCACGCTGGCAAAATCGGTGTCGAGGGGGATCGGCTCCGGTTCTTTCAGATCGTTGAAGCGAATGTGGCGGGTGCGGCGCGCCGGGACCGTGACCTCGTAAGGTCCAGCCGGC
>DATMBC010000027.1 GCA_035559435.1 bacterium | reverse complement strand
CTTGAGCACCTTGCCCGCCGCGATCACTTCGACGCCGGTGCCGCGTTGCGGCTGGCCTTTGGCTTTGAGCAAGAGATCCAGCAACTCATCAGCGGCGAGGTTCTTGCGAAAGGCCGATGTCGCCCGTTTGAGCGCAGGGATCGAGCCCGCCGCCGTCTCCAAATCCTCCATCATGCCTTTGAAGAGCCGCTTGTAGATGCCTTGTTCCGTCCCACTCGCCGCGCGCGCGGCGGCGCCCATCGCCTTGGCGCGCTCGAACATGACGGCAAAGCCGGTCTGGTTCTGATCGGTCATGACCGCCACATCGTCCAGTAACGCGCGGATGGACGCGGGTTGTTGCGAGGGCAGTAACCGGTTGAATTGCAGGGAGACGTCCTTGAGGGCTTTGGCGGTGCCGGTGAGCGGCACACGATCTGTGCTGGCCCGCACGATGGCATAGAGATCGTCGATGTTCTCGGTCGGCCGCAGCTTCTCTGCCAATTCCGGCGCTTCCTGGGCGGCCAGTTCGTGCAATCCGCCCTGCGCTCCGGGCAAGAGCCCGCGGCGGGCCAACGCATTGACTCCCGCGCCGATCGCCCGGAACCCCAGCGGCAATCCGGCGGCAAGCGCGATCTGCGTGCGGCTGCGCGGGGTAATCCCCAGGGCCTGATTGAGGTATTCCCCGCCGGCCGAGCCCGCCGCTTCGAGCAACGGAATCGCCACCGGGGCTGCCGGACCGGTCAATGCCCCGGCAGCCGCTCCGCCAGCGCCCAGGAGCGTCGGCAATGCGGCGGTGGTGGCCGTTCGGACCGCCACGTCGCGGATGGGAGCCGGGATGGCCGCTCCCAGCGGAGAGGGCAGCCCCGAGGATTTCGCCGACACCCTGGCCGCCGCCGCCAGATCGCTCAGGAACGCGCCCAGGCCACTTGGGGCACCGGCCGGAGCCTGGCCGTACTTCTGTTCCAGGCGGTTCAATTCTCGCTGTTCTTCTGGCGTCAGCGGCATCTATCGACCCTGCTGGGCTTTTTCGCGCAGATACTCCAGGCGGCTGCGCTCGTCCAGTTCTTCTAAGTGGCTCAAGATGCGCTCCACATTCTGTCGTGCCGAAAGGGGATCGGTCAACGCGCCAAGCGCGGTATCCTTGGCGGCCTGGCGTTGCAGCTCGAACAATTCCCGCAGCAGGGCGGCTTTGAAATCCCGGACCGGTTTGGTGTCAAAGAACTTCCAGGCCGTCGCGCGCGCCCGATCGATGTCCCGCTCGGTCAGCACCCCGGGCTGGGTGGAGAGTTTCTTGGCGATGTCGGGCAATCGCGATTCGAGAAAGTCCCGATACGCGACGGCCTTGGGATTGGTCTGGGTCCGGGCCCCGGCTTCCAACTTGAGCGCCTGCGCCACCGCTTCCGCTCCTGTAGTCGCGGTCGCCAGATCCTGGCTGAGCCGATCCAGCGTCTCGATCACCACCACGAGATCCGATGCGGTGTTGTACGCCTCGCGCTGTTCGGGGTTGACCGCCACCAAATTCGGATCGGCATAAAACTCCTGATACGTCGTGGGTCGGGTCGTCGGCGGGCGCAAGGTGCGGCGGTCCACGATATTGGTCTGCTCGGCGGGCGGAATGGGTCGGGCCGTGCCTTGCCGTTCCAATCGTCCGGTCAATTCGGTATCCACGAGAAAATTGACCTGTTTGCGCTGATCGGGCGTTAATTGGGCAAAGGGCAGCCCAAATTCAGCCAGGGCGACGGCTTCCCGATCCGTCCCCACGCTGGGGGATTTGGCCGTCGTGGTCGCGGCCCGGGCCGCCTCGGTGACAATCGCCGAGGGGACGGTCTGGCCCGGAACAGGCACTTGCGGCAAGGCGGCCAGCGCTGGAGCGGCCTCGGCCCCAAAGAGCGCCTCCGGGGGCAGCGCGGTCACTTCGCGCGGCGGCTGTCCGGGCATCGGGGCTGCCCGCAACGCCGGAACGAGCGTCTGCAGCAGATCGGGGGTCAGCGGAGCCTGGGCCGCGCCGATCTGCACGCGCCCCAAGGGTTCGGCGGGGCGCGTCTGATACGTCGCCGCCACCTTGGGCAATTGCTCCTGGACCAGTTGGTAGAGATCCGGCGTCAGCGGCAGTTGCTTGGCCGAACCCTTGGCGTCTTTGTACAACTCCGATTCTTTGGGAATCAGGCCGGACTTGACGACATAGTCGTACATGGCACCGCGATTCTGCACGCCCACCTCGTCCATCACGCGAAACACGGCGGCTGTCGTGCGCTCCGGATAGGGAATCGTCGCCAGCCGGCTGATCACGTCCGGGCGACGATCAATCTGCTGGGTCGCGCCGCCCATTAGCTGATGGCTCCCCCGGGAGGCTTGGAACCGGGGATGAGTTTGGTCACATCGATCGGTTGGAGAATCGGATTGGTCCCGCCGCGAGTTTCCGACCCCAGCGACCGCGGAAGGGCGGCGGCCTCGAATAGATTGAGCAACGATTGCAATCGCGTCGCATACTCCGCGATCAAGCCTTGCAATGTCTGTCCCCGCTGCGTCAGGGCGAGATTGGCGAGCGCCTGCTGTTCGGCGACATCGCCACCGAGCGCCTGTCGCAGATTGTCGATCTGTCGCTGGCGCAACTCCACCAAGGCCGGGGCGATCGACGCGGCGGTCGCCGATGCCGCCACGGGCGTCGCCCCCAATCCGCGCGCGGCCAATTGCCCGGCGGTCCGATCGGCGATCGTGGCGAGCAGATCGCTCTCTGCCGAGGTGGGCTGAAACCGATCCAAAATGGCGGATTGATAGGGCGCGCGGAAGGCCGAGACCGCCGGACCGAGCGAGACGGGACTCGGCAGCGCCACACCGGCTTCGGCCAGCCGCCGGATGGTGTCGGCAAAGTCGCGCCCTTCCTGGCCCTGGTAGTAGCCGGTGAAGACCTGTGGCGACGTGCGTTGAGGCGAGCCAAAGAGCGTATTGCGCGTGCTCCGGAAGGCATCGCTCAGGCTAAAGTTGCCGCCAAACGGATTTAGGCTGGAGCCGCCACCCATCGGTCTCTCCTTTCCCGAAAGCGATCGGCGGTCAAAAACCACGCGCCGGTCGGATGCACCACAAACCCCATCTGTTCGGCAAAACGTTGCCCCAGCGCCCAGCAGGGATAGGCCACCAAGCCTTTGAGCCGAAACGCCCCGAAGGGATCGAATAGTTCGTCGGCGACAAATCGCGCAAAGTCCCGCACGGGCGCGCCCCAGGCCCGCCGTCGCGCGCCGATATGGGCAATGGCGGAGTGGCCGAGGAGCACATCCTGCAACAGAATGAGCACATCGGGTTCATGGTCCGGCCCGTTCAGCGAGCGCACCACCGTGCCAGGCTGATTTACGAGATCCCGAAACTCGGCCAGCGTGACGTGCGGCTGCGCCGGCGTGCCCAGCATCTTGGTCAAGATGTGTTCTTTCTGCATCGCCTCCCAGACCACGCGAATGTCGGTAGCGCCCATCGTCGCTTCCTAGACCATGCCAAGACGCAACTTACAACGAATCCCTCAGCACCAGCGCACGCAACCCGCAGCCGTTATTGATCGCTGTCGAATCCGCTCCCGCAGAGGATGCCCTGAGCGAGAGCGTCACCGTTCCTCCCGTCGTCACCGAGAATGCCCCGGCCAACGCACATTCGGAAATCCCAGATTGTACGAATTGCGGAGTCGAATCGATGCCGCCATCGGTGTCATTGGAGGCGATCACTGCGTCACCAGCCGTCTTGATAATCCGCACTCTGATCTGTGTGGTCGTTGCTCCAACCGTAAACGATGTCTCTCCCCACACTAAAATGAGATCGCCGGCCTTGACCGTCATGGGGCTCAGAGACACGATCGTGGTCATGCCTGACGGAATAGTGAGCCCGCCGCTCGTGAGCGTGGCTTGTTGATGATCACGCTTCAGGCGTGCCCACGGGATCGCCCCTTGGTTGATGATGCCATCAAAATAGATGTCGCCTGATGTCCGTACAATTCCCGAGACTTGGACATCATTCGGGAACCAGGGGATGTCTCCGCTGAGGCGAATTTGGCCGGGAGCATATGATCCGGGGCTTGAGCCCCAAATTCCCGAGGCGCCAACATTGATCCCCCCAGCAAACGTTTTCTGTCCGGTGATGGTTTGTATTCCCGAGGTCGTGACGACATAGGCGTCATTGTGCGCCCCGGTGGTCGTGTGTTCCTGGCCCAGATAGGAGACCACGGTCGATTTCGCGCCTTGCGGATTAACCCCCAGGGTCGTTTCGATGGCGATGATGGCGGCGGCCAGATCGTTGACCACTTCGGCCCTGGCTTTCGTGCGGCTGGAGACTGCGGCGTTGTATTCCAAGGACGCATTGGTATCCAATGCCCCAGGATAGCTCGATCCGTTGCCGTCGCCGATTTCGCTCACTTACGATTTCTCCCGGCCGCCCACCAGGGCTTGCCGCGTTCGCGCTTGGCCGAGCGTCAGGACGCGAAAGAGCTTGAACTGCTCGCTGGCCGACGAAAATTCCAATCGCCACGACAGAGACCGCACGATGACCCGTTGCGTCGGGGTGATCACGCGCCGAACGGCGCTGGCTCCCGACGACCAGTAGAACTCGTCCCAGTATTTGGTGTCCCAGTAGACGGCGCTGCTGCCGGAGATGGTCTGGCTCTCCGGGGTCGAGGCCAGCCCCGTCGTGTCGTAGGCGCTGACGACGAGGCTTCCCGACACATCCGCATGCTCAAGTTCGCATTGCGAGATCACCTTGTTCAGGCCCGGCAGTTTGTGCGCATCGTAGGCCGTCTGATAGATCATGGTGATGGCCGTGCCCTGATCCGCGTTGGTCGTGTCCATCGTGTAGACATAGCCGCCAGTGGCGGCCGTGCCTTCGCCGCCGATCAGGGCATTGCCGTCACCTGGTCCATTCTCGACCACCGCCGCGCTAATGGTCTGGCCCAGCATGGGTCCGAACCACGGCCCCCAGAAGCCGTCCCGGTCTTGGCCAAACGCCGACACGTCGAGCCACCACTGCATGGCGGGCACGGTGCCGCCCGAGCGCACCACGAAGAGCTTGTAGAACCCGTCGTGGTAGACGGCGTGACATTTGCTCATCTGCGAACCGGGAATTGATTCGATGCCTTCATCATCATCGCGTTCGGCTCGAATGAGCGCCGAGACGTCATGGACGGCACCGTCATAGGTGATGAGATACACTTTGCGATCCGTCCCCAAAAAGAAGGTGCCGACCGGCGTGCTGACGATCGTGCGCCACGCCTCGCAGCCCACGAACGGCACCACAATGTCGAGCCGGGCGTCCAGGCTGGCCGGGGCGAGGTTGTTGGCGGTCAACAGATACATCTCGCTCGCTTTGGCGCAAATGACGCGCGTCGCAAAGCCCGCCGAGGTGGTCAGCCCGTGATAGGCGAGGCCGTAGATTTTCCCAGCACCCGGCACCGCCAGCGAATTTTGCACCGCTTCGATGGCCGTATCGTCGAACGATTTGGACAGGCCGATGTAGCTGGGATTGGTATCGTCGATGAACAGCAGCCGATCCAAGACCGGCAGAAATTGCCGCGTGTTGGTCGGAAACGCCGAGAGCGTCGTGGCCGTTGTGCCATTCCATTTGACGGGTGCCTGATTGCCGTTGGCCAGGTAGACGGCGCTCTTGGGTCCCCACGTCGCGGCCGTCACGGTCGCGCCATCCGTCCACCCCGTCACCACGGTGTTCCAGGCCGACACCTCGTCGTAGGCTTTGACCGACGTGCCGGCCGCCGCCAACAATTGCTTGCTGTTGGTGCCGTAGTAGAACCGGTGCAGCATGGTCAGCGCTTTGCCGGTCTCGACTTCGGTGTTGGTCAAGCGCGTCATGCCCAGCCGTTGCGTGATCCCTTGGCGAAAATAACAGTTCTGCATGTAGGGGCTGCGGACCGGCGCGATGTCGGGCAAACTGGAATGCAAATCCACCCCGCGCGAGGCCAGCCGATACGTGATCTGATAGCCATTGCGTTTCGGCATTAGATCCACATCCAGAGCAACGGGAGCCACCACCCCTTCCCAACCCCGTGGAGCAACCAGCTTCCGGTCGGCAAAGCGCCGCCAGGAGCCTCCGCCGGCGCATGAAACCAGATCCCTTGCAGTTCAAGCAGGTCCACGCAATTCCCTCACGGCGACTTCAATGGCCAGGCAGATATCCGAGAGTTTGGGCATCGGCCAACCCCGCGCGCGGAACCCGGCGGAGATCGCGGCAATGGCGTAGTCGCGCTTATCCGACCCGCTGGAGCGCGTGGCCTCCGCTTTGCGCACCGCGATCACGGCCAACGCATAGAGCCGGCCCTCGTCGTCCTCCGGGATTTGCGGCACGACCGGAAATTGATCCGAGCGTCGCGGATCGGGCGGATCCACGGCGAACGGTCGTTTCCGCCGGCGGGCGATCCAGGATTTGACGTAGCCGATCATGGGCCGGTCCTCCTCAATTGGTATCGGCCGCCACGATGGGCAGCGCACCGCCGGAGGTCGTCACCGCTTGGCTGAACAGGCTCGTGGTATCGTCGGTCTTCGTCACGGTCAAGGTGTTGGCGGTCAGGCTGATTTTGTTCACGAGCTTCGCGACTCCCCAGGCGAGCGAGCGAGGATCCGCCACCTGTTCGACGTTCGCCAATCCGCGCCGCAAGACCCGGTCGGCGATTTCGTTGCTGGCCTCGGGTTGCAGCGAGGAAATCACGATGCCGCTGGAGGCGATCGAGCCGATGGAGCCGACCACGTTGCCGCCCACATTGCCGGTGACCGATCCCACGGCCCCGGTCACGGCGGTAATGATCATGCCCGAGCCGCGAATGGTGGTGCCGCCGAGCGAGACCTCGGTATTGGGAGCCCCGATGTTGGCCCAGTCGATGCCGGCCTGATTGGTGGCATTGACCGCAAGCAGGCGTCCCGACACGGTGGGCCGAAGAGCCCCATACTCGTTGAGCCGATTTTGAATGTCGGTGTTGGTGAGCGTGCTGGTCCCGACGGACTGCGTCACCGTGCGCGTGCCATACGACCAGATATCCTGGCTGGTCGGTCCGGGCGGTGCGGCGCTCAGCACGCCGCTGATGGTCGTATTGGTCAGCCCGACGGCGGTCGTTGGATTGGCGACATTGGCCCAGTCTATCCCGATGTGGCCGCCAGCCCCGAGCAGGGCCAGACGCCCCGAGACCGTCGGCCGCACCGCCCCGTACTCGTTGAGTCGATTTTCGATGTCGGCTTTGGTCTGCCACGCGACCCTGGGGTCAAATCCCACGACCTCATCGAGAAAATCGGTCGGGTCCGCTCCCGATGCCCGACAGGACACCATCAAAGGACCGAGAGTATTGACTTCGTTTGGCGTATACACGTACTTGTAGATGCCCGATTCGAGCAGCACGGGCGCTCCGGATTCTGCCGGGGCAAAGGCCGCACCGTTTTTGGAAATCCTGACCTGGACGGGCGCGCCACCAGCATAGCCATTGATATGGTCTTCGACCTTCGTCAACAGAAAGGTCCGCACGATCCCGCTCGCCGATTGCGGAATTAACATGCGAGCCCCCGTGCACCGGCGCGGCTCGCGCCGCTTAAATCATGCCTGAGACGATATGGGCTGACCCCCACACTCTCCCCTCCGCCGCCCCCGCCCCCGTCTGCTGGCTGCCCAATCGCGAACGCGAGGATCTGCCGAGCCGTGGCATCGACCGTCGTCCAGTTGAGGGTGAAGCCATCGGCATCGAGCGAGACCAGGTCGGCCTCGGCATCGACAGTAGGGGTTCCTTCCGTGGCGAGCTTGATGATCTTGGTCCGGTCAAGGAACGAATCGCAGATCATCGGATCCGCCGCGTCGGTATCGCCAGACCAAATAGCCCCGCGAGCCGACGAGCTGGTCCCGATGCCGAGACTGTATCGGTTGTGGACTTGCACCGTCGTCGCGGCCGCGGCGTTAAACGAGGCCAACAGCACGGCTTTCGGAGTAAACCCGAATCCTGAAATAGACTGATTGCCGGTCGCGGTTGGCTGATTAAACGATGTCACCCCGACCGAGGCCCCCTTGAGGGCCACATAGAAGATGTAGTACGCCGCAGTATCGGCCACGGAATAGTTTAGCGTGAACCCGTCGCTATCCAGCGACACCAACGACGCCTCTTTCGCGACCGAATCGGCCGCATCATTAATCCGGGAGTAGATCGAATTGGTGCGTTGGTATCGGTTGGTGATCGCCGCGACCTGGCCGTTTCTCGATTGCCCATTGAGCTGCCATTGTCCGGCCGCGGTTCCGACCCCCAGCCGAAATCGCACGTCTCCGGCGGCGCTGTTGGACGGCGGCGCGGTCCCGGTCCCGCGGTAGGCGAACAGCATGAGGCAGTCGGGCGCGAATCCGACTCCGGTCACGGATTGATTCCCGGTGGCCGTCCGTTCGGTAAATTGCCCGGTCGTGACGTTGGTCAGGTCCGTGCCGCCCAGGGCCAGATACAACACCACATACTGCGTGCCGTTGGCTGTGGTCCAGTTAAGGGTAAACCCATCGCTGTCCATCGAGACGAGATCGGCCGCGCACAGGATGGTCGCCGCATAATCCATCAGATAGATACATTTGCTGTTGTCGATTCCCGCTGCGGTATCGGAACTGGCCACGTTATCGCGCGAGGCCGCCGCAGATGACCGGCGATTGGTGCTGCTCACGCCGACACCAAATCCCTGCGCGGCCGTCGCCACGGAGCCGTCAGCCGTGGCCGGGATAGCGAGAAACAGCACCACCTTGGGCTGAAAGCCGACTCCCGTGATGGTCTGATTACCGGTGACGGTCGGAACCGTCAGCGAGCCGGATGCGGCCGAAAGCGCCATTTACTGGACGCGCAACCCACTCGGAGCCGGAATCCCAAAAAAGCCGCACGCCTCGTTGCTGAAGTCCGACTCCTGCCCCGCCGCATTGCGCGCCGTGACCCGCGCGCAGAGACGGCCCAGCGTGGCGCTGAAATCCACGACCGCGATCTGCCGCACCGCCGGATCGGGAATCTCCACTCGTCGCGCATTGCTGTAGACCCTCGGGGATTCCGCTTCCGGCGCATAGTAGAGCCAATACCCCGTGACGGCCGTCGAATCCGCCGGGGCATCCCACGCAAACATCGTCTGACGCGGGGTCGGCTCCGCGTGAATGACCGCTGGCAGCGCCAGCAGGAGCCCCATCCCGATTGTCAAACCCACCGCTCTTCGATGCGTCATGGTCATGTCCCTCCGATCGTGCGTTTGGGGTTGGCGCGAAAGGTCGCGCCGAATGAGATGTCCTCCACGTCCGTCTCGTCGCGCTTGACCCGGTGCAAATGGCAGTCTGCGTACCCGACCGTCTCCCAGGTTCCGTCCGCGCGCAGCCGCTCCACCTCTAGCGTGAGGCGAGGGACGGTCGTCCCGTCCGCATAGGTATGCTCCCCGTGCGTCACGCGCGTAAACCGATACTGATCAGGCATCGAGCGCGTCCCCCGCCCTCACGCCAGCCCGAGGCCCCCTGTGTTGCCTGTCGCGTCCAGCGGGTTGCCCCCTCATGTCTCTGGTCGGCATCGCAAGCCTCTCCGGTGAAATGGTGGATGTCCCAATCCGGCCTCGGGCTGGCGAAGGATCGGCTGGTCCAGTCCGCATAACC